>CAZLNE010000020.1:0-26339 GCA_964560975.1 uncultured Treponema sp.
TCTGCATCTTCTCTTAAAGCAGAAATTGCCCTTGATCCTTCAACTATTGCTCGGGTAAAAAAAGGTCAAAAGGTAAAGATGCGTTTCCCATCTCTGCCTCCTTCAAGGTTCGGTCAATTGGAAGGATATATCAGCCTCATACCGGCAGATGTCAAAATAGTAGGAAATAATGCAGTGTTTATTGTCGAAGCCGACATTCCCAATCCGTATCTCATTGCTCAAAATGGTGAGAAAATATTTCTACGTTCAGGAATCAGTGCAGAAGGCAGAATTATTATAGATAACGATACTGTCCTTAGAATGATGCTCAGAAAACTGGATTTTATACAGTAAGGAAGAACAGAGAATTGAAAAAAATTATTGTATCAGTGTATTTACTCTTTATAACAACCTTAATTTTAGGACAGACTGTACTGGAAGATGTATGGAAAACAGCACAAACGAATAGCAAAGATGCGGTGTCTGCGCAAAAAACACTTGATGACTTACTCGTGGAGTATACATACCGCTGGTCATCTTATAAGCCGTCACTATCGGTAAGTTCTAATCTTTCATATACAGATTCCTGGGAAGACTTAAAAGATAATCCGTCTGCGATGAATACAGGCCTTTCATATTCTCTCAATTTACCCGGTTCTCTCACTTTAGGAACCGATATTTCTTATGGTGTATCAAGAACGCTCTATGATCCTTTTGCAGAGCCTGATGTTAGTAATGTATCTTATAATCACACAGCTTCGGCATCGGTGAGTATTACTCAATCTTTACTTCCTTTTTGGTTTCAGGGTTATTTTAAAGATCCGCTGCTTGTAGAAAAATCTCTTTTAGTGTCTCAGGCTCAGGAAAAAATGGAGGCGGTACAAAAAAAAATAATGCAGGCTGTAACCTCTATCTGGATTCGTATGAGAATACTGTCGCGTTCAAGTAAGGTAAATGAATTACTTACAGAATATACTAATAATAAAATTTCTGATTTTGAAGAGCTTTCAGAAAAGGGTCAAATTGGAAGAGAAAAAATATGGGAAGAAGAAATCACTAAACAGTCTTATGTAAAAGAAAAAATATCGATTAGTAATGAATATAATGAACAGTGTAAGCAATTGATAAATTTGTTAGGTAATGATATTAGAAGTAAAAACTATGTTGATGATTTGTTCCTTGATTTACCGGTACAAAAGGGAAAAGCAAGAATAGATGAACATGAAATAAAAATGTTGGAAATAGAAAAGGAAGTAATTTTTAATAAGAAGATTCTTCTTAATCAGTATAATGCACCGTTTATTAAAATAGGTTCAGGATTTTCCTGTGTGCCGGAAGTAAACGACAAAGATATGACCTTTGAACAAATGTGGAAGGAGAAAAAATGGAATTGGAATTTCAGTGTATCTATTGATTTGTCGCCGCTTTTTTCGAAAGATAACGTTAAAGAAAAAAAACTTCTGCAAATTGCTTTACAAGATATTGATAATACCTTAAAAAATATTGCAGACGAGACTAAAACACAAAAAGAATATTATATGTTATATATTGAATCTTTAAGAGAATCTGAGGAGATTACTAAAAAAATAATTGACAACAATGCACAAAAAAGAGATTCATATAGCGCTTTATATAGTAATGGAGGCTGTACACTATTAGATTTACAGACGTGCGAACTGCGGCTTTTAATTAGTCAAATCCAGTATGATAACCTTTTAGATGAGCTGTGGTATTATTCTTGGCTGCTCGATAATTTAGAATAATGTCTATTCACAGCCGGTATATTTGATCAACAGCTCTGTTTTATCAGCAACATTTATTATACGGTAAATTTCAGTCATACGATTTTTTAGTGATCCTAAACCAACATCATTTTCTTTTGCAATAGTTTCAAATTTAGCACCTTTAAAAACTGATTTTAGGTAGATCTTGTCCCGTTTATTTAGATCGGGATACACAGATATTTTTAGAATCTTTTGGTTATATGCAATAATAAAGTTTTTAATTTCATCATGAAGAAGGAGAATGGAGGCTGCAGTAAGCATTCCCACTATAGAAATTTTTACCATGCTTCTGAACGCTGTCAAAAGCCCGTAACGAAGCTGGGTTAATAAACAGAGCGTAAAGAGAATTAGAAAAATGGTGATTTTTAGTTTTGCATGCTTTCTAAAAAAACCACCCTTATACGCACAGAGTAAAGCTAAAAGTGAATATAGGGCAGGCATAATATTGCCTCCCTCAACTAATCCTCCAAAAGCATAGTACAACGCAAAAACCATATAGAGATTAAAGGTAAGCGGTCTGAAGCATAAATACAGAAATGCGCCCCAGGAAAAAATGTTCATTACCAGTATTACTCCTGGTGTAAGAATTACTTTATCCTTTACCTGGAAGAAATCATCTTCTGTAAAAATTCTATATGTAAAATAAATTAATGCTAATGACATTAGGATAAAACCGGTAATTGCAATTATTCTCCAAATCTTTATCTTACTTATCATAGTTTTCCTTTATAGATTCCCAGGGTTCTTGTAAACTCATTTCTACCGACAAAATATCTGCTATTTCCTGCTGGAAATTAGACTGCACTAATTCCAATAGCTCATGTTTTTTTTCTTCAAAAATCCATGCACCGCTGTTTAAGGGGTTATAAATATCCTGTGTTAAGTCTCTTTCCTTTGAGCGCTCGTAACTCCCCAGCATTCCTAATGCAAGAAGCGCCATACCGTGTTTTATTACTCTTTCATTCCCGCCTTCAAATTGCGATATAAAGCGGAGACGGTGAAAATTATCTGTATCGTCTAACGGGGTATGGTTTCCTGAGGAGCCGAAAAAAAATATTTCTGAACAGTAAAGGACAATATGGGCGAGTGCTGTCTTTTGAGCATCAAAACACTGTGCTAAGAAGGGAAGTGTATATATGAGTTTAGCAAAAGGATTTTTAGTTAAGTTTTCTGTCTGACTTTCTGTTAGATGAAGGAAAGCAGAAAGTCTAGTGCATAACGAAGACCACGAGTCCGGTGTGACATTACCTGGTAATGTATTCATTGTTGTAATATTACTCCGTATACTGGTTTCATCACTCCGACTATTATTTTATCATATCTTTTTCATGAAATCAATAAAAAAATATATAATTTGACAAATTTCATAAACATTGTCATAATTATGTAAACATGAAAAGTACGATGGAGAAGGGTATGGAAACACAGTTTATGCAATGTAAAGATGTTAAAATTGCTTATACAGAAAACGGGGAGGGCGAACATCTTTTGCTTCTCCATGGAAATTCTGAAAGTAAAAAATTATTCAAAAAGTATCAAACTGAATACTTTACAGATTTTCATAGCTACGCGCTTGACTCGAGGGCTCATGGCCAAAGCTCCTGGAATGGAGAGGATCTTTCAATTGAACAATTTAGTGATGATGTCATCGAGTTTTGCCGTCAAAAAAGCATAACACAGGCATCGGTTATTGGCTTCAGCGACGGCGGGAACATAGCTCTCTTTCTAGCAAAAAAAGCTCCTCATATCTTTACGAATGTTATAGCTCTTTCTCCCAATACCCTTGTTTCCGGTGTAGAAAAAAAAACGTTTATAGTAATAAGGCTTTTATCCAAAGTTTTCAAACTCCTAAATAAACTTGGTTTCAATACCGGTCTTTGGATTAAAATTTTCAATCTAATGCTTACTGATATAGGATTGTCGTTCGAAGATCTTAGTCAAATAAAAACGAAAGTGCATTTTATTTACAGCGAACACGATATGATCACAGAGGATCACATGCTTTCTCTGCATAAGGCAATACCAAAATCGACTATATATAAAGAAATGAAAGCAACCCATATGAATGAAGTGCAAAAAGAAGGTGTTATCAGCAATATTCGGGAAAAACTGATATAAGGAGATCACTATGAATGTTTTTAAAAATGAAAAGGGTAAACAATTAATCTTAAAACGATATGACGAGTTTCTTAGTAAATGGGGCGTCCCTTATACTGAAATAGATATTGCAGGACTCTGGGGTACAACGCACTGCATAGAAACAGGCAGTAGAAAAAATCCTCCTTTGCTTCTTTTTCACGGAGTAGGTGACAACTCTGCTGTAATGTGGGTATTAAACATAGCAGAGCTCTCAAAGCATTTTTTTTGTATTGCACTCGATACTTTAGGAGGCCCTGGAAAAAGTATTCCAAACAATGCCTTTAATAAAGATTTTAATCAGGAAGACTGGATTACTTCAATTATTGATTACTATTCATTTCCCAAAGTTTCTATAGCCGGTGTTTCTAACGGTGCCTATATGGCTTTTAACTATTTTATAAGACATAGCGAAAAGGTTAAACGAATCGTATGTATTGAAGGCGGAATTGTTGTTAATCCAATAAAGTCTATGATTAGCACTATTGGTCTTTTGTTTCCCGAAATACTCTTCCCTGTTAAGAAAAATATGATGAAAATATTTAGAAAGCTTACATCGCCCGATTCAAAGTGTTTTAAAGAACATCCTTATATTACGGATTACATTATTGATATCATGAAGTATCATAATCAAAAGGCAATGTTTGCACACAAACTCAATAAGTTTTCTTCACATGATGCAGACACTGTAAAAAGAGATATGCTTTTTTTATTTGGTGATTTTAATAAAGAAAAAAGAAAAGATTACTTTCATCTTCTAGACAGTGAGTTATTATCGTATTCTATTATTCCAAATGCAGGCCATGCTCTTAATATGGAAAGATTTGATCTTGTAAATAATTTTATTATTAAATTCTTGTCGTGATGCTGTTATTGCCTGTATTCTCTCGGAGACATGCCGGTGTGCTTTTTGAAAATATAACTAAAGTAATGCGGATCAGAAAAACCTATTTCATATGCAATATCGGCACTGCGCTTTTGTGTTGTTTTTAAAAGTTTTTTAGCCATTGTTATTCTAACATCGGTCAGGTATTCAATAAAGGTATTTCCGCATTCTTGAGAAAAAACTGTACTAAAGTGATTCGGGCTTAGGCAAACGTGCTGTGCAACTGTGTGAAGACAAACAGAAGGGTTGTTAAAATTTTCTTCAATGAATTTTTTTGCCTTTAGTATAACATCTGCATAGCGGCCCGATGAGCGGTTATCTCTCCATTCAATAATTTCATAGAGTATATTATTTACTTCCTGTATAAGAACTTCAGGGCTTGCAACAGAATGAGTTACAAAATCACGTGTAATAATTTTTGGCATAACATTTTGAATACTATCGCCTAATTCTTCTACGAGTTTTGATACAGCCATTATAACTTCAATTAAAAGGTATGATGCAATAATACTAAAATGCCCGGGGTTTTCTCCCAGAAGACTGATATATCCATCAACAATTATTTCAACTTCGCTGCTGGAAGCATACTTTAACTGTTCTACAACCGGATCGTGTTCTTGCAAAATGAGGCTTGTATTTTCATGAGTATAAATATCACCAGAGCAAAAAATGCGGTTTTTACCTGCAATTTTGCAGGAGTTAATTATTTTCTCTGCTTCTGAAAAGGATTCAGATAATTTTGCCGGAGTTTCAACTGCAGATCCTATTACTGTAATTACCGTACAGTCTTTTTCTAATTGAACTTCATGCTGTATTGTTTGTGCAAACGAGAAAGACTCTTCTTCAATTTTTTCTTTATTTAAACTTTTTAAGATGCAGGCAAATCGATCAACTGATATTGTGTATAATAAAATATGATTCATATTTTCTGCAAGTGTATGGATGTGGTGCCGTATATTTTGGAAAGATTGTGAATCTTTATTCGGATTATGTATTTGACTTAGACATACAACAAAAAAAGGAGAGTTCAAATCTACAGAAAGTTTTTCAGATTCCTGCTGTATGAAATCCTCTGATTGCTGTTCAGATAATAATTTTTGTAAAAAGTTTTGTGTATGAATATACTTTGAAGTATTTATTTCAATATCCATATTAGTGTTTTGCATTTTGTTTTTCTGCTGGTCAATTTTTCTTGAGGCCTTAAGCATAGAGACCATGAGGTCTTCTGATGAAAATGGTTTTAAAATGTAATCATCAACGCCAATTTTAATTGCTTCTTTGGCATAGTCAAATTCATCGTGCCCTGAAAGAATTATTATGCGAATCCACGGCTGTATATTTTTGACAATCATGGATAATTGCAGTCCATCCATAAAAGGCATTTTTATATCTGTAATGAGAATATCGGGTTTAATTTCTTGAATCATTGAAAGTGCAATTTCGCCGTCGCCTGCTTCTCCCGCAAAGGTAAATGGTGTTTCTTCCCATTGTATTTTGTTTCTAATACCTTCGCGAACAATTACTTCATCATCAACAATAAAAACCTTATACATGGTTCATCTCCGCTGGTACATTAAATGAAACGACTGTTCCGCTGCCGTATTCGCTTTCAATTAGTAATTCAATTTTTTCATTATAGTACAATTCAAGTCTTTTTTGAACATTAAATAAACCGTATACATTTTTTAAAAGTTCTGTATCAGGTTTTGATTCAAGTTCTTCGTAAATACTCTTTACTTTTTCAGCCGACATTCCTATGCCGTTATCGGCTACAGAAAAATAAATGCGCCCATTATCTTTTTTTACAACAACCTCAAGAATTCCTCTTCCTCTCTTGTTTTTTATTCCATGGTAAATAGCATTTTCTACGAGCGGTTGCAATATCAATTTGAGAACAGAAGTATCCTTCATTTCATCTTCTACAGAAATACTGTAATCAAGAATATCACGATATCGAATCTTCTGAATTGTTAAATAGCTTTTTATATGCTCAATTTCTTGTTCCACGGTTATCCATTCATGTCCCTTGCTTAATGATATTCTAAAGAAGTTAGAAAAAGCCCTCGTTACTTCAATTACTTCTTCTGTCCGCTTGGTTTCTGCAAGCCAAATTATTGTATCAAAGGTATTGTACAAGAAGTGTGGTGTAATTTGCGCCTGTAGTGCTTTCATTTGTGCTTTTTGAAAGTTTTGCTGTTCTTTAATATTTTCATCTAGCAGATCTGTAATTTTCTCCGCCATTATATTTAAGTTTTGAGTTAGGTTATCAAGTTCTTTTACATAAGGTTTTACCGCACGTGCCTCTAGGTTTCCTGCTGCAATTTCTGAAGAAAGATTTTCAAGGCGCATAATAGGTTTTCGTATTTTTTCAGAAACAGAGGTAAGTGTAAAAAAAGCAATTCCAATTACGATTACAGTTATGATCATTTGAATAAGTGTAAGAAAAGAATATGAAATTTTAATTCTATCGTTTGTTTTTGCAGCAGATTCAATTTCAGCTACAATAAAGTCCTGTAGTATATCATAGATGAGTGAGGCAACACCGCGGACTTCTTCGAGAATAATCTCATTATCTGCTACAGGAGCTGATTGTTCAATCTGAGATCCAAGTGTGTTAACGTATTTTTCTAATGTCAAAAGAGCTCGTGATGAGACTTCAAGGTACTGCCGGTTTTCACTTAGCTGAGTAGAGACAGCCATTTCTTCAATTCCGCTTCGTATGTTTTGAATAATTTCGTATTGATTTCCATCTGAAAATAATTTTTTACCTGCAACAATATCCCAAATTTCATTTGATATTTCTATTTTAACCATTTGATTTAAACGGTTAGCTTTACTTACGTTTGTAATTATTTTATCGTATTGACTAGTGTAGGTACGGGAAACAGAAAAGGAGTATATTGTCGGAAGAATCATGAGAGTAATAATAAGCACGTATGAAAACTGGATTGTTTTTTTTATGCTTCGGCTGCTTTTCGCTTCCATATTAGTACCCGCGCGGGGGAAGATCATGCAGATCATCCCATTCAGTAAAAACTTTTTCCTGTATAGAAGTTATTCTTGGTATAGATTTTCCATCAAGCAGATTTTTCACCGTATTCATAACTATGTTTCCAATTTTAGGATTACATTCAACTACACAGTTAATTTTGCCTTCTTTCAATGCATCAATTGCACCCTGTTCAGCATCAATAGATATAATAACTAAATCTTTACCAGGCTTAATTTTTGTCTGCTCAAGTACATCCAGAAAGCCGAGTGTCATGCCGTCATTGTGTGAATATAAAATTTCAAAGGGGAATGAATTATTCTCGAATAAATACTGTTCTGCAATTTCTTTTCCGCGTGACCTCAAAAAATCTCCGCTTTCACTCGCCGTAATTACGAAGCGCTCATCGTCTGCAAGTATTTCTCTAAAGCCGGCGTATCGTCCATCTACTACAGAAGAACCATCAGTTCCTCTAATTTCAAGTATTCTAAAGGGACCGCTTTGACCTTTAAACTTTTTCAGTAAGAATCGTGCAGCTTTTCTTCCTTCTTCAATATGATCTGCTCCAATGTAGGCTGTATACAGTGATTCATCAGATACCCTCATTTTTCTGTCAATAATAATAACTGGAATTCCGGCTTCTTTTGCTTCTTTAAGAACATTATCCCATCCGTCTTGGAGAATGGGAACGAATACAATAGCATCTACTTGGTAGACAATAAAAGAGCGGATTGCCTTTATCTGATTTTCCTGTTTTTGCTCAGCGTTAGTATATAATAATTGTATATTTGTTTCTGATGCTGCATCCTGCATGGACTGCGTGTTGCATGTACGCCATGCACTTTCCGCTCCTATCTGAGAGAATCCTATTATGATATTTTGATGAGTCTGTGAAATTGGTTCAGTTTGTTTTTTAGTGCATGAGAAGACAACAAGAGTACATGCAAAAATGAAAAAAAATCGTCTTCGTACTGTACTCTTCATAGAATTTCCTTTTGTTATTGTCCGTAATATGCGTTTTTACCATGCTTTCGGTTGTAATGTTTTTGAAGAATGTATTCCGGCAATGAGTTTATCTGAGGATTAATCGATAAACTTACCCACGCCATTTTTGCAATTTCTTCGAGTACCGCTGAATGGTATACAGATTTATCTGCATTTTTCCCCCACGTGAATGGACCATGACCTGCAACAAGGACCATCGGGTTTTCTTCCGGATTGAGAGAAGTCTGTTTTAGTCCGAGCGAAGAGGGTTCTAAAAATGTTTTTATAATAAGTATTCCTGTTTCTTTTTCGTAATCTCGTTCAACTTCATCTTTTTGAATGAATGGTGTACAGATAATTGAGGCGGCACAGTGATCTGCATGAGTTGTCCCAAAAACTGGAATAGAGCGCGCCGCCTGTGCCCAGGAAGTTGCATAGGTGGAATGTGTATGTGTTATTCCTCCTATGCCTTTAAATTTTTTATACAGTTCTAAATGAGTGGGAGTATCAGACGAAGGTTTCCTTTTCCCTTCAACAATACACCCCTCCAAATCAAGGACAACCATATCGTCAATTGTAAGCTCATCATAGGGTATACCCGAAGGCTTTATTGCAAATACTCCCTTATCCTTATCGAATGCAGAAACGTTGCCCCATGTATAGAGAGCGAGTTTTCTTTCGGGTATTTGCAAGTTTGCCTTCCATGCTTCTTCTTTCAATGTACTATATGGTGTCATGATTAGTCCTCTTAGTATACTTTTTCGTTCCAGCGGATTTCGTTTCTAAAATTAGGAACAGTGGTACCGTCTCCAATGACGAGTAATTCTGTTCCGGTAATTTCTGCATAATCCCGCATGTATTCTGTTGTGAGTGCATCGCTGTAAGCTGTGTGATGTCCGCCGCCTGCTAAAATCCATGTTTCTGCCGATGTTGTAAAATCGGGGAGCGGTCTCCATAAGACGCGGGCCACAGGAAGTTTTGGGAACGGCTTTGGAGATTTTACAGTTTCTACTTCGTTTAGTACGAGGCGGAATCTTGAACCCATATCTACAATCGCGGTGCACAGAGCCTTTCCTGCTCGTCCGTCGAACACGAGGCGTGCCGGATCTTCTTTCCCTCCTATACCAAGCTGATGTACTTCAATGCGGGGTTTTATATCTGAAACGCTTGGGCATACTTCCAGCATGTGTGCACCAAGAATTAATTGGTTGCCTTTTTCCAAGTGATAGGTGTAGTCTTCCATGAATGATGTTCCGCCTTTCAAACCGTGAGCCATAACTTTTAAAGTTCTAACCATAGCAGCAGTTTTCCAGTCTCCTTCTCCAGCAAATCCGAATCCGTCTGCCATCATGTTCTGACAGGCTAAACCTGGAAGCTGTTTTAAACCGTGAAGGTCCTGGAAGTTTGTAGTAAAGGCCTTTGCTCCAACATCTTTGAAAAAACTTCGCAATGCTTCTTCTATGCGGGCTTGTTCTTTAATATGATCCATCGCAAATGAAGAGCAGTTTTTTGCATCAAAAGTATAGCGCTCAAAATATTGTGCAGTGCGTTCGTCGATAGCAGCATTTGTAACCTTGCTCATGTAGTCAACAAGATCTCCAATGCCAAAGTAAGGTACTGACCAGCCGAGGTGCATCATTGCCTCTACCTTGTCTCCGTCTGTTACTGCAACCTCTCTCATGTTGTCGCCGAAGCGTGCTATAACAAGATTTTTACCATCGATGTATGCGCTTGCGGAGCGCATCCAAACAGCAATTCTGTGCTGCACTTCTTTGTGTGACCAGTGGCCTGCAATAACCTTGCGGCTAATATTCATACGAGCTGTAATGTGTCCAAATTCGCGGTCGCCGTGTGCAGACTGATTAAGGTTCATAAAGTCCATGTCCATCGTGTCGTATGGAATTTGCTCATTGAACTGAGTATTAAGGTGAAGAAGAGGTTTTGCTAACACTGAAAGTCCGCGAATCCACATCTTTGCAGGAGAGAAGGTATGCATCCAGCAAATAATGCCTGCACAATGAGCATCTGTATTTGCTGCCTGAATTACGGCAAGAATTGCATCGCTGCTTAAAACAGTCGGTTTCCAAATAATAGGAAAGGGAAGAGATGCCTTGTTTAATTGATCCACAATTTTAACTGAATCTTCTTTAACTTGACGGAGTGTTTCATCTCCGTATAAATCCTGACTCCCGGTAATAAACCAGAAGTTCATGTTTTCAATAGCTTTCATATGTCCTCCATTGTATTATGCTTTTCCTTTTGCTTTTTCTTCAAAGGCTCCAAGAGACTTATACTTTTCATAGAGTTTATTGTAAACCGCGTGAATTTTTGGATCAGGTTTGTGAACTCTATCAACTCCTGCAGTGAGTTTCTTTTGTGCTTCAAATACATTGCCGTATAATCCGGCAGCAACTGAGGCAAACACTGCAGCCCCTATAGCAGGAGACTGGTCGCTTGCAGTAACATGAATTTCACGGTTGGTTACATCAGATAGAATCTGCATTCCAATGCTGCTCTTTCGTGCAACACCTCCTATGGCTACAATCTTTTCTATAATAATGCCGCCCTGTTCAAAGCATTCAATAATTGATCGTGCTCCAAATGCCGCAGATTCCAAGAGAGCCTTAAGCATAGAAGGTGCATCGGTACCAAGTGTAATTCCTTGAATAGCAGCGGTAAGACTTTGATCGGCATATGGAGTTCTTCTTCCGTTAATCCAGTCAAGAGCAACTAAAGAGTTCTCGGTTACAGGAATTTTTGCAGCTTCTTTTTCCAAGGCTGGAAGTATTTTCTTCTCAAATACTTCCAGTTCGGTTTCGCCCATACTAGTCAAATTTTTATACGGCCACATGAGAAGATTTCTAAACCAGCCAAAGTAGTCGCCGTATGCAGATTGTCCGGCTTCATAGCCGATCCATCCGTCAATGACAGAGCCATCTACCTGACCACAGATGCCCGGTATGCATACTTCTTTTTTACCTGCTTCTGGCTTTGGTCCAATAATAATATCGCAGGTTGAAGTTCCTATACTTTTTACAAGAACTCCCTTTTCTGCATCTCCTCCTACTGCACCGATATGTGCATCATAGGCGCCGACGCACACTGGAATGCCTTCATTGAGTCCGGTTTTCTGAGCCCAAGCTGATGTAAGATAGCCTTGAATTTTTTCTGTTGTCCATGTTTCTTTTCCAAGCGACATTGCAATGCTGGAAAGTTTAGGATCGAGACGGTCTAAAAAGGCCGAAGAAGGGTAGCCTCCCCAGCTTTCATGCCAGAGACATTTGTGACCGGAAGCACAGCGGCTTCTTTTAATCGTTTTAGGGCTTATGTTGCCTGTCATTTCGGCAGTAATCCAGTCGCAGTGTTCAACTGCTGTGTAGGCACTATTTTTTACGCGGGAATTTTTGCGGATAGTATGAAGAATTTTTGCCCAAAACCATTCCGAGGAATACACGCCGCCGCAGTAGGTTGTGTAATCAATGCCTCCCCACGTTCTGCAAAGTTTATTAATTTCTTCGGCTTCAGAAACAGAGGTATGGTCCTTCCACAAAATAAACATAGCATCAGGATCGTCGGCAAATTCGCTTTTAAGAGCTAGCGGTACGCCCTTATCATCTGCAAGAACCGGTGTAGAGCCGGTTGTATCTATACAGATACCGCGAATTTTTTTCGCACATGAAGAATCAGTTTTTTCAGCTTCTTTAAGAGCGCCTGTGATTGCCTGTGTTAAACTCTCAGTATAATCATTGGGGTGCTGGCGGAATTGGTTGTTTTTCGGATCACAGTATAGACCTTTTTTCCATCTTTCATAGTAGGAAACACATTGTCCCAATGAAGATCCGTTTGCAGCATCAAGAATAACAACTCGTACCGAATCGGAGCCAAAGTCTGCTCCGAGCACATAGTGTTCTTTTGGTAAAAAATTCATGGCATACCTCTCTTTTATTATACAGTATAAAAACTTTTACTATTATGTGAATAAGAAAACTTACGCAAAAAGGTAGTTTTTTCATGCATTTTTTTTAAGAATTTAGGAAACCCATAACTAACCGTAAAAAAGTCTTCTTTTTTCGTAAAAAATTAAACAAAAAAAATAAACCTTCTCCTTTTGATGATAATCTGTACCCATGAACTTAGTCAAGTAAAAGCCGATATAAAACCATCAAAGTTGATATTAATGCAAAATGCGAATGACTTGCAAAATGAACTGATAACTGGTATCATGAAATGTATTGAGGATGACTATGAAGAGAATAATTAAAATACTACTTGTGATCATATCAGTTTGCAATCTCTATGCATCAGGCAGTAAAGATTCTGCACAACATGATAAACCTGTTTTTGCGGTAAGCATTCTGCCTCAAACATATTTTGTCTCTCAAATTGCAGGCGATACAGTTACGGTGCTTGTTCTTGTCGGTGAAGGCCAGTCGCCTCATTCCTATGAGCCGACTCCTTTGCAAATAGCAAACCTTTCCCGCGCATCGGTGTGGGTGCTTTCCGGTACAGATTTTGAAGTCTCTTTTCAGAAGAAGGTTTCTTCTCAGTTTCCTTCTATAAAAATAGTAGATGGAACTAAGGGAATAAAACTTCGTGAGCTTAACGAATGGGAAATCGAAGCCGATGAACACCACGACGAAGAAGAAGATGATCATGCCGCAGCTGACATCCAGGCACTCCGTGTAGACAAGCACACCTGGCTTGGAAAAGAAAATGCAAAAATTATGGCTAGTCACATATATAAGTCGCTCGTTGACCTGAACCCTGCACAACAAGATTTTTATACAGAAAATTACACGCAGCTAATCCGCTCTATAGACGAGACTTTTACGGTCCTTCATACTCAGCTCGATAACTTACATGGAAGAAGTATTTTAGTGTTTCATCCATCGTTCGGCTACTTTTTTGATGAGTTCGGAATTACACAGCTTTCGGTAGAAACAGGAGGAAAAGAGCCTTCTGCACGGGTCTTAGCTGATCTAATAGAAAAAGCAAAAAAAGAAAAAATCCCGGCTATATTTGTCCAAAAACAGTTTTCCCTAAATGCTGCTCAGAAAATTGCAGCAGCAACCGGAGCTAAGGTTGTTGCTCTCGATCCGTTATCTGCTGATTGGATGAATAATCTTCAAAGTATCGGCAATGCGCTGGTAGAGGTATACAGGTAGTATCATGGAAGAAAGTAAACTGCGTTCAGGTCCTTTAGCTTTCCGTTTTTCAAACGTCTCATTTTCATATGGTCCGGTTCAAGTGCTTGAAGATGTATCGTTTCATATTCACGAGGGCGAGTTCTGTGCTCTCGTAGGTGCAAATGGTGCAGGGAAAACAACCTTATTAAAACTCCTTTTGGGATTGGAAAAACCAGCGTCGGGTCTTATTGAGCTTTTTCCCGGTCTAAAAAAAAGAAAGGATGAACTTCTAGGTTATGTTCCTCAAGCGGCGACATATGACCCATCTTTTCCAATTCCTGTAAAGGATGTTGTAAAGATGGGCTGTGTAAAAGCGTTTTCTCGTCTTTATACTAGAGATGAAATGAAGGCTATCGAGGATGCTATGGATCTCTGCAATATCCAGGATATTAAGAACCGGAGCTATGCTGAACTTTCAGGAGGCCAACGGCGAAGGGTTCTCATGGCGCGTGCATTGGCTTCCCGTCCTAAACTTCTTGTTCTCGATGAACCGACTGTTAATATGGATATTGAAAGTGAGGCCCGCCTGTTTGAAACATTAAAAGTGCTAAAGGGATCCACGACAATTTTAATAGTAACTCACGACTCAAACTTTGTTTCCTCTTTGACCGATGTAGTTCTCTGTGTTGGCGAAAGAAATGGAATTGGACAGCCTAGAACCATTGTCCGTCACAAAACATCTTCAAAACCGGTTCCCCATACAACCGTGTACGGGGGAGAGGTTTTGCAGGTACTGCATAATGAGAGTATTCCAGATTCTTACTGCTGTACGGAGCAAGGAGAAGAAGAATGATATCTTTTATTAATGCACTTCTTAATCCATCTTATTCATTTTTACGCAATGCCCTCATTGCTGCTCTCCTTTCATCGGTACTTTTCGGTGTGCTGGGTTCTATAGTAACGGTAAAAAGAATTGCAGGCTTAGCCGGTGCAATTTCACATGCGGTTTTAGGCGGTATTGGAATGGCCCTGTATGTATCTGCAATGAAGATACTTCCTATAGCACCGATGACAGGGGCTTTAATTTTTGCACTTATTGCAGCGCTCATTATTGCTTTAGTATCTCTTAAAGCAAAGCAGAGAGAAGATACCGTTATTAACGCGGTATGGGCAATCGGTATGAGCATTGGTGTTTTGTTTATGGCAAAAACTCCCGGCTATACTGATCCTTCAAGCTACCTTTTCGGCAACATTCTGCTTGTTTCAGCTAAAGATCTTCTTCTGCTTGCTATTCTCGATATCGTGGTGATTTTTCTTTCGTGGAGGTTTTATCCGCAGATACTTGCCTCTTCTTTTGATGAAGAGTTTTCCAAGGTAAGGGGAATACACACTCAAATTATTTTTATTGTCATACTCACAATTACTGCAGTCTCTGTTGTTCTGCTGCAAACCTTCGTCGGAATTGTCATGGTTATAGCTATGTTAACGCTGCCTTCCGGTATTGCCTCTTTTACCTCGAAAAATGTCGTCAGTATGATGATTGGCGGATGTGTTTTTTCCATCTTGTTCTCCATAACCGGTCTTGCGGTAAGCTGGAACGCAGACTTACCATCCGGCGCTGTCACGGTAGTTTTTGCAGGCATTGTGTATGTAGGATTTGCAGCCGGCAAGGGACTTGTCTCAAAGCACCGCTCTGGTCAGAAACCTTTTACACTAAAGAGGAAGGTATGATACGCGGGATACATGTATGACAAAGGCGAGAGCGAAGGTCTTAGCTTTATTATCTGCTGCAAGTGAACCTCTTTCTGCTTCTGCTATTGTAAAAAGCGTGAGCGATTGTATGGATCAGGCTACGGTTTACAGGGCCTTACATTATTTAGAAGAAAACGCATATGCAGATTCTTTTATTCTCCATTGTCTTTCTCACGGAACCGAACGCTACTATACGGCGCTGCCTCAATCTGGTTCTTCAATTCACCGGCATTGGTTTCATTGTGAATCGTGTCATTCATTTATCGATCTTGGAGAATGTATACTTGATTCAGTCATAAGCGGATACGAAGAAGATCACAATTTAACTATTCACACGCATACCTTGTATCTTACAGGGCTTTGCAGTAAGTGCAGAAAAAAATAGGCAGTAATCAAACAGTAGTTTTTTTTCTATAATATTGTATACTTAAGTTTATGGAAGAACAGGTTAGACCCCCCCTGACATCAAGATTGGAACACAAGGAAATTTTAGCCATTACAATTCGTGCAGCCTCTATGATTTTAGAAAATGGAGGCGAAACGTATCGTGCAGAGGAAACAGCCGTAAAAACAGCTCTCTCTCTTGGTGCTGTAACCGCAACGGCCTTTGTTACTCCAACAGTCGTTCAAATTTCGTACACCGATGAGGATAGACGATATCATACAGCGGTGCAGCGTGTTACAAAGCGGGGTGTAAACTTAAAAAAGATATCACTCGTAAATAGTTTATCGAGGCGGCTTGTAAAACGGAGCTTGTCAAAGCCCTCTCATGTTGAGCGTGCTTTAAACTGGATAGATACTATGCCTCAGTATCCTCTGTGGATGATAATAGCGGGCGCTTCACTAAGTTCTTTATTCTTTGCGCTTATGTTCGGCGGTAATGTATGTGAAGCAGTAATTGCATTACTCATCGGGTTCATTCTCCGGGTAAGTCTAATTTTTTTAGATAGAATACACTTAAACAGCTTTATTATATCGCTCTTAGCCGGAGCCATTGTCTCTATCTGTACAGAAGCCGTTTATGTGTTTAAACTTATTCCTTCAATTGAAATTGTTCTAACAGCTGTCCTTATGCAGGTTGTACCGGGACTTGCTATTGTAAATGCCATACGCGATTTAATTGCCGGAGACTTAGTTGCAGGAAATGCAAGACTAATCGAAGCCTTTATGATTGCATCCGGTCTTTCCATAGGTGCCGTTACCGGAATGTTCCTTTTCGGAGGACTCTTATGATCAAGGAATTAGTTTTAGCAGGTGTGTATGCTGCCGGAGCCGCAGGCTTTTGCTCTGTCTATTTTAATACAAATAAGTATGATATTGCATGGGGCGCCTTGCTCGGCTCCCTAGGCTGGGTAGTATTTCTTTTTATTCAGAAAACCGGCGGTTCAATAATGTACGCGTACTTTTTAGGCGCCTTTGTTGTCGCGCTTGTTTCGGAAGTCCTGGCAATAGTTATTAAAAATCCGGCGACTGTATACCTTTTACCCGGTCTTCTGCCCCTTGTTCCAGGAGGCGGCATGTTTCAAACTATGAGGGCTGCAGTAAACGGTAATATTACTACGGCGCTTTCGCTCGGCTATGCAACACTTGGAGCTGCAGGCGCCATAGCTTTAGGAATCGCTATAGCTTCTTCAATCGCGCGTCTTTTTTCCAAGCTCATCGGCTCGAAACACTAAGGCTTGTAAAAGCTGTCAGGTATAACCAATAAAATATAAGGCTTTAAAACTGTCTTGTTCTAAGCATGACGAGTGTGCAGGCTTCCAAATACTCAATATTGTTTTGTGTACAGGCTTCTCTCATGACACTGCATTCGGTTCCAGGGTTTGATATAATTCGTTTTGGTTTTAATGCAATAATAGTATCTATCATAGGGATAAGGTTCTTTTCGCCAACATAAAGTGTTACTGTGTGAATATTCTCATGTATACTTTTAAGATCATTACAAACTGGATGACCTTCGATTTCATCGAGAGCAGGATTAAATAGAATTACATTGTGCCCCTCTTCTATCAGTCTATGAAAGGCAAGATATGCATAACGTTCAGGATTTTTACTTGCGCCGATTAATAGTACTTTCATACAAACCTCACTTTATACATCTATTGATTCAAGACTATCCAGTTCTTCAAGATCTTCGTTGAATGCGGGTGTGCTGACAGACTGCTTTGCTTGCACAGTTTTCTCTATTGGTATAGCACCTTTCTCAAAGATAAGCCCTTGTACTTCAAGCTCTATTTTTTGATGATATAAGAGCTGCAAAAAAACATCCTTTGGTAAAGGTTCAGAAAAGTAGTAACCCTGGAGAAAATTACAACCCATGTTTGTAAGATTTTCAGCTTGTTCCTTAGTTTCAATCCCTTCTGCAAGAACAGACATTTTTAATGCATTAATCATAGAAACTGTATACGCAAGGGCTGTAAACGATTTAGAGTCCAGAAAGGCATTCCAGACAATACTTTTATCAATTTTAATCATATCGAAGGGCAGGTTTATCATATATCCAATATTTGAATATCCTGAACCGTAATCATCAAGAGATAGTTCCATACCTGCCCGTGATAGTGTATGCATATTTTGCTTTAGCGTATCTTGAGAATAAGCGGCAGCTGTTTCTGTTATTTCCAGGTTTAAGAGGGAGTATGGAATTTTGTAAATATCTGCAATATTTAAAATCTGGCTAGATAAGGTTTCCTGCATACATTGAACTACAGAGAGGTTTATATCAACCTTTTGAATGCCGTATTCCTCTGTCTTTATTTCAGACAAGAGCCTGCATACTTTCTCAAAGACGAATTCTCCAAGACGAAGAATGGTTCCATTTTTTTCGGCGATAGGAATAAATTCTTCGGGAGAAATATACTTTCCCCGTTCATCTTTCATACGTATGAGTGCTTCTGCACCTATTATCCTTTTTTGTTTTGTACAATAAATGGGCTGATAAAATACATCGAGTAAACCTTCGCTTATCGCATTTTTTACCGTTCGGTCTATGTATGCAGACCTTTTCCGGATGGCTGTATCCATGGTGGATGCAAAAATAACACCTTCTTGTTTATAGGTATCATTGCTGGAAAGAAGTTCAAAGAATTCAATTATAGTCTCGGTACTGTCAGCATCTTTTGGACAGGATATTATGGATATTCGAGGGAAGATTTGGACTTCTATGCTGTTTAATTTCCATGGATGTAAGAATTTTTCCTTTATACTATCTATACATAGATATACATTTTCAAGATCATTATTTCGAAAAACAATACAGAATTTACCATCGTTAAAGTGATATACATCAATATCTTTAAAGCAGGTTTTTAAAAATGATGAAGCTTGTTTCATGATTTCGTGTATGTGGCGTATGCCGAGTGTACTTGTAAGAAAGGGAAGATCGTCAAAAACGAGACTAAGTATGTAGAATTTTTCACCGCTCACAAACCGTCTATAATTCATTGTTTCAAAGGCGGTCTGATTATATAGTCCAGTTATGGCATCGCATGTATCTTCGCTCTTTTGCACGGTAAGTGAAAGAATTAAAAGGTTTAAGGCTAGTATGAGGCTGTGTATTGAGATATTCGGAAAAAAATACTGAAGTATTGCTGATGCCGCAGATATACCAGAAAGATAATATATGATGTAAAAAGAGTTTCTTGGTATATCCATTCTTTTTTTTGTTAGTACAATTAGTCCTGCAGCAATATAAGAAAACATAAGAGCGTACACAATAATAAAATAAGCTGTTCTTATAAGCTTCATATTTTCATTAATGGTAAAAACAAGGGGATACCATACAGAAAAACCTATGAGAAAGGTATTAACGGCAAGGGGAATGAGAAGTAAAAAACGTAATCTAGACCGGTAAAGTGCATCAAGTGTGTTTGTGAGTGCAGCAATATACAATAATAGAGCAAGCGGAATAATAGATTTAGTAATAAGATACATGGCGTAAAAACATACTATGAATAAGCGTGATACTGGAAAAAAGGTTAAGAAAATATGTTTAAGCAGATTTAGGAAAATAGAAACAAACAGCGTGATTGCTAACATGGAAAAGGTTCTATTCGCATAAGAGGGTAACGTTCTTTTAATATAGAATAAACTGATAATTACAATGAGAACTAATAATGCGCTAATCTCGTATTGTAAACTATACGGCACTAAGAACTCCTGAATTTACACAACTTTTTATACAATAGTATAAATTGAAAAAACTAAATAAACAAGATATGTATACTTTTTTTGTACATTTATACTGCTACTGGAATATAATTTCATTTTTTGCTATAGTTTTGCATAAATATTTAGTATACTGTGAGGATTGTATGATTACACTCAAATTCGGCGGAACATCAATGGCAAATGCAAAACGCATGCTGAACTCTGCCGCTATCATGATTTCCCGGGCCGAAGCAGACCGCATTAGCGTTGTCGTTTCTGCTGTTGCCGGCGTTTCTAACATATTACAGGAAAGCATCGATGCTGTCCTTAATGGAACTAATCCTGCACTATTTACCACAGAAATTGATACAATTCACAAGACAATTTGTACAGATCTTGCAAAAGAACTTCCCCGTTTTAATAAAGATTCAGTAATGGCTGCTATATCTCCGCTTTTTATCGAGTACGAGAAACTGCTCACTGCTGTTTCAGCTTTCGGTGAATGCCCCGAATCTGTTCACTGCCGGATTATGGGGCTCGGTGAACTTTTAAGTGCTCCTATTATGAAGGGAATCCTGATTGCTCAAGGTCAAACCGTTGAGCTTATAGATTCTAGAGAAGTAATTATTACCTTTGGAAGTCAAAGCGAAGGCGATCCTGAATATACTGAAACTTTTGCAGCCTTTGCTCCATATAGAGAGGGTAAAAAAGCAGCTTCATCACGCGTTCTTTTATTTCCCGGCTTTATTTGCAGCTGGAAAAAAACACAAGATGCAAAACCTGTAATGGGTCTTTTAGGAAGAAACGGTTCAGACTTTTCGGCCGCAATCGTTGGAGCCGCACTTGATTGTTCAAAGGTTGAGTTTTGGACCGATGTTGACGGAATTTACACCGCAGACCCAAGAATAGTTTCCGATGCTATCGTTGTAGATGATATGACCTATGAAGAAGCAATGGAATTGTCTTTTTTCGGTTCAAAGGTACTTCATCCAAAAACACTTGCTCCCCTCGCTTCAAAGAATATTGAAGCATGGAGTTTAAATAGCCATAATCCTTCTGCACGCGGTACACGCATTGGAAGGGGCCCCTTTGATTTTGATTACTCTACAACTGGAACTGTACGCGGTATTTCGTGTTTTAAACAGACAGCAATGATAAGCGTTTCCGGACCGGGTATGAGGGGTAAACACGGCATCGCGGCCCGTATCTTCTCAGCAGTTTCCCGCGCGGGTGTTTCAATGCTCCTCATCACTCAGTCAAGCTCTGAATATACTATTAGTTTTTGCGTTAAACAGTCCTCTGCGGCTCTTGTCAAATCGGTGCTTAGTTCTGAGTTCGAACTTGAAATACGCGAAGAACTTATACAGCCGATCGAGGTGCAGGAACATTGCGCCATCGTATCAATTGTCGGCGACGGCATGAAGAAAAAGAGAGGTGTTGCAGGTACCTTCTTTGAATCTCTTGCATCGCGCGATATTAATATTTTGGCAATAGCTCAAGGCTCGTCCGAGAGGTCAATATCAGTTGTCATTAATGGTGAGTATGGCGACGTTGCTGTCCGTGTAGCACATCTTTTCTTCTTTAATCAGGCCCAGACAATCGAAGTGTTTGCCTTTGGTGCAGGTACAATCGGCGGTGCAATGCTCGATCAGATACGCGACCAAAAACAAGAACTTCTTTCTCAGGGTATTGATATTAAGGTTCTTGCCATTGCAAACATTGACGGTATGATTATGAACGATAAAGGATTAGATCTCAAAGACTGGCGGGACGATGTACAAAAACACGGTAAGCCGACCAATCTGGATGAAATTCTTGAATTTGTTAAAGAAGCTAAACCCTTAAATCCAATTTTTGTTGATTGTACCGCATCGTATGATCTGCCAAACCGGTATATAGATATTTTTAAGGCAGGAATGCATATTACAACACCGAACAAGAGAGCAAATTCCATGTCGATGGAGTATTATAGAGAGCTCCGCTCAGCTGCTAATTCTATGCACCGGCGCTTCCTATACGAAACAAATGTTGGTGCGGGTCTTCCGATTATAGATACGCTGCAGAACCTCTTTAAAAGCGGTGACAAGCTTATAGGTTTTTACGGCATTATGTCCGGTTCTCTGTCTTATATTTTCGGACGCTTGGATGAGGGTGCTACCTTTAGTCAGGCAGTTCTCGAAGCAAGGGAGCAGCGTTTCACAGAGCCGGACCCGAGAGATGATTTAGGCGGTTTAGACGTTGCCCGTAAGGCTCTCATTATTGCCCGTGAAGCAGGTATGGAAGTTGAACTTGAAGATATTACTATTAACAAGGTATTCCCGAGTACTTTTGACGATACCGGCTCTGTCGATGTATTTATTAAAAACCTGCCGAAGCTTGATGATTACTTTGCCAATAAAATGGCCGAACTGAAAAAGGAAAACAAGGTACTGCGTATGGCCGCTTCTATCGAAGGCGGTAAGTGCAGCGTAGGTATGCTCGAGGTAGGACCTGAGCATCCGTTATACACCATTAAGGGCTGCGAAAATGCTTTTGTTTTCCATACTGCCCGGTATAATCCTATTCCTATGACCATTAGAGGTTATGGTGCAGGAGCAGGTGTAACAGCTGCTGGAGTTTTCGGTGATATATTAAGAACAGTTTCTTGGAACATGGAAGCATAAAAAAGAGGTTAATTGTGGTTATTGTACTAGAAAAAGGAATTCCCGAGTCGGATAAAAAAAACTTAAAAGATTTTCTCGAACGAAATCATTTTAGGGTTAATGAAATAGCTGGTGAAGAAGAGACTATTTTCGGGGCTGTAGGGCATATGTCCATAGATCCACGTGAGGTTGAAATTCTTCCAGGGGTTGATCGGGTTATTCCAATTTCAAAACCCTATAAGATGGCAAGCCGGGAGTATAAAAGAGATAATACTATTGTTGAGGTTACAAATAACCGCGGACAGATTATCAGAATTGGCGGAACTAGAGTTATTTCTATTGCAGGTCCTTGTGCTGTCGAAAGCCGGGAGCAGATGATGGAAATTGCAAAGCGGGTTGCCTCTTCCGGTGCAGTAATGCTCCGCGGCGGTGCTTATAAGCCGCGTACGAGTCCCTATGCCTTCCAGGGAATGGGAGAAGAGGGTGTAAAAATTCTTAAAGAGGCAGGCGATGCCTATGGCCTTCCGATTGTTACCGAGATTGTTTCGACAGAACATATTTCTGTAATGAGAGATTTAGTAGATGTTTTTCAAATTGGTGCCCGCAACATGCAGAATTTTGAACTCTTAAAACGAGTGGGCGAACTTAATAAACCAGTCATTCTCAAGAGAGGACTTTCAGCAACAATAGAAGAATGGCTTATGGCCGCTGAGTATCTGCTTTCTGCCGGAACAGATAAGGTTATCCTGTGCGAGCGCGGTATCCGCACGTATGAGAAAGCAACCAGAAATACACTTGATCTTTCTGCAATTCCTGTGCTCCGCTCAATGACGCACCTTCCTATAATTGTAGATCCAAGTCATGCAGTAGGTATTCGCGACAAGGTTCCTCCCATGGGCCTGGCAGCAATTGCAGCCGGTGCTGATGGTATTATCGTAGAAGTACATTGCAATCCTGAAAAAGCAATGTCAGATGGACCGCAATCTTTATACCCCGAGCAGTTTGATAAACTTATGCGCGACATTGAAGTTCTTTCTCCCGTAGTTGGAAAAGAAGTTTCCCGAATACGTTCAGAAGTTCCCTCTATAAAGACTGGAGATAAGATTCAGAAAAAAGAAAATCAAGCCATTTCCTGTGCCTATGCCGGAGTACGCGGTGCGTATGCCGAACTTGCTATTCTTCATTACTTTGATAACTGTGCTCACATTTTACCGTATAAAAACTTTCGCGAAGTTTTTCAGGCTGTGCAGGACGGCACTGCAGATTACGGAATGATTCCTATAGAAAACAGCCTTGCGGGTTCTGTATATGAAAACTTTGATAACCTCATGAGATTTGAAGATGTATCAATAACAGGAAGCATTAAGCTTAGAATTGAACATGCTCTTCTCGGTGTAAAAGGTGCTTCTGAAAATTCTGTTAAAACCGTCTACTCGCATCCTCAAGGTTTAGCACAGTGCAGCGAGTACATTCAAAAACACGGCTGGGAAGAGGTAGAATGTTTATCAACTTCCGATGCTGCAAAACTTGTTCAGGAAAAGGCTTCTGTAGAAAATGCTGCAATATCATCTGTTGCTGCTGCAGAAGGTTTTAAACTTGAAGTCGTTAGAACAGGCATTGAAACAGACCCGAACAACTATACCCGCTTTATACTTATAAGTGCAAACAACACCACAGCCGTTAGAATTGATGCAAAGGGCTTTTCTTCAAACGATGCTTCATCTGCTAAGGGAAATGCAATGGCGAGCATTTGCTTTTGTGCAAAGAACCAGCCGGGTGCACTTCTCCAATGTCTAGGAGTATTTCAAGGCTTAGACTTAAACATGACACGTCTGGAGTCCCGCCCTATACAAGGACAGCCTTGGCGGTATATGTTTTATGCAGACTTAGCCTTAGTAAACGGACAGGATGGCACACTGATTGATAAAGCAGTAAGCAAATTAAAGAATGTTGCAGAAGATGTTCGTCTGCTTGGAAAATACTACGAAATAAACTAGTTATAGGAGGAATTATGAGATATGTACTTTCTGTACTGGTAGAAAACCATGCAGGTGTATTGAGCCGCGTGTCAGGATTATTCAGCCGCAGGGGATATAATATTGACAGCTTGACTGTAGGTGAAACATACAATCCTAATCAGTCCCGAATGACTATTGTGGTTCAAGGCGATGAATATATTCTTGAACAAATTGAAAAACAACTTTCAAAACTAGTAGAAGTATTATCAATAGACCGCTGTATCTTATCCGAGACAGTGGTACGCGATATGGCCCTCATCAAGGTAAATGCTGCCGGTGCAAACCGTGTTGGTGTTATTGAAACTGCAAATATCTTTCGTGCTCACATTGTAGATGTTGGTATTGATTCCTTGATTATTGAGGCAACCGGCAGTGAAGAAAAAATTGCAAGTTTAATACGTCTCTTAGAACCCTTTGGTATCATAGAATTAGTCCGCACAGGACTAACTGCGATGGGTCGTGGAACTAAGACACTTTCCGTATAATTACAAAATATGCAATGCAAAGAGGAATAACAGCTGCAAACCATGCAAAAGGTCCTGCCAAAGCTATTCCTAAAAAACCAAATACTAACGGGAAGGTGTATGCCGCAAGTGTGCGGGCAGCTAGTTCTGCAAAACCTGCCATGAGCGGCATAAAACCTCTTCCAATACTTTGAAGAACATTTCTATAAATAAAAATCATAAACAATGCAGGATAAAAGGGAGCTGTACCGCGGAGGTAGATTCTCGAAGCCTCGATTACTGCCTGTCCAGATACGCTGGATGCGTCTATAAATAATGACGTAAGCTGATCCGGAAAGAGAAGGGCAATTGCCATTGCAATAAGTGAAAAGGCTGTTGTTAGTATGGAACCCTTGGTTGTTCCCTCTTTAATTCTGTCTATGCGGTGTGCGCCTAAATTCTGTCCGGCGTAGTTTGCCATTGTTACACCGAATGTTCCGGCCCCCACTGCTACCAGCTGTTCAACTTTTTGAGCTGCTGTATAGGCTGCAATCTTGTCGGCTCCAAAAAGATTTAAGGCTCCCTGCAGAATTATAACGCCTATAGCTGTTATAGAAAATTGAAAGGCCATTGGAAGTCCGATTTTTAAATGCTGATAGCTGAACCACCAGTCCTTTCTAAAATCTTTTTTTCGCAGCCGCAATACAGGAAATTTTCTTATTATATGAATGACAGAAAGAATACCGGAAAACCCTTGAGAAATAACAGTTGCCCAAGCAGCGCCCGAAACGCCCATTTTATAAACCAGAATAAACACTATGTCGAGTACTATGTTTAAAATCGATGAGATTATTAAAAAATACAGGGGTGTTCTGCTGTCTCCCATGGCGCGCAATATGCATGCAGCCATGTTGTATAATACCATGGAAAAAATACCGATAAATATAATAGCAATGTAGGCGTAGGCGTCGTTTAGAATTTCCAAAGGGGTATTAGTTAACAGAAGTACTGGTTTTGCAAGGAGGAGGGACAGGGCTGTAAACACTATGGTGCTCAAGGCATTAAGTTTTATATTTTCTGCAAACGACTGCCGTAACCCTTCCATATCTTTCGCACCGAATTTTTGTGCTGTGATTACTGCAAAACCCGATGTCAGGCCGTATACAAAACCAAGAATAAGAAAATTCATGGCGCCTGTAGAACCGACTGCTGCCAGAGCATTGGTGCCTAAAAGTCTTCCTACTATAATTGTGTCAACAAGACTGTAAAACTGCTGAAACAGGTTGCCTAAGAGCAGGGGTATAGAAAAGACGAAGATGAGTTTCATCGGTTCGCCTGATGTCATATCCTTTGCAGAAGAATTTCTTCCTAAATTAGTGCGGAATGGAAAACGTACGGACATGCAAACCTCAAAATAAAACTAACAATCCATTATAAAAAAAGGATTTCAT
>CAZLNE010000021.1:0-25919 GCA_964560975.1 uncultured Treponema sp.
AAATGTACCCCGTCCTCTTGGTTTTAACAAAGTAAGCTGCAGCCATTTCGAGAGGAATAACAGCAAGCCATAAAAATGCAGAAGAGGCATCGTAACTTACTACTGTAGCCGGGTGTAGTAAGGGTATTATGCTTGAAATGAGAAATAGAGCAGTACGAAGAATCCATAGCACTGTCATTTATATAATCCTTATCTTAATGGTTTGCATAGTGCTTACTGAACGGTTTTTTTGAACAGCAGTCCAAGGCAGTCTGTACAGCCAAAGACCCGGCAATACCGTAGGCGAAAAAGGGCCAAGCACGGGATACGGTATACCATCTTCTTCAAAATGATCACCTACTTTTTTATCTGAATCTGCCGCTGTCCTTTTCCTTGAGTCTGATACAACCAAAACCTTTGCATCTTCTCTTCCTGCGAGGGACGCATCAAGCCCTTGATCGAGGCTTGTAGAAAAGATATACCACGAGCCTTTACCATAGGTGCATCCTGTCTCTTTTAAAGGAAAAACTCCTGCAAAGCGCAGGGCGAAGTCATCGATTTCATCGCTTTCTTCAAGGATCTCACATTCGCCGGATATCCATATGCGAAAGTTGAGGTTTGGCAAGGATTCCTTTGCTTCGCGCAAAAAGCTAAGAAGATGGGATTTTAGGAACTGCGTCAAGGCAATGGTTCTAAGTGTTTCGTGTTCATATGGATGATAGGGCCTGTACTCAACGTCAAGAATCATTGTTTTATCTTGTGTTTCAGGTGATATTCGCGTTATAAGCTGATTGAGGCGGCTCGATGATTTCCAGTTAATATCGCGTAAGCGGTCGCCGTTTGCGTATTCCCTTTGGTAATAGCGCTCATCATCAGCATTAAATTGTCTGTTTTTATGTTCATTTCCCTGCGACACATCGATGTTTACTTTTTTTGCTTCAATAAAGATAGGCGGAACTATGGGAAGAGATCTTGATACAGGAAAACCGATGATTGCTCTCGAAATACCGAACATATCTCTCACCTTGAATACTACTTTTACTTCCATCTGTCCGGAGAGCGGGAGGCATAGCGGTGCTTCGATGAATCCGTTTCTATTCGAGCTGAATTCTTCTGAATACAGTACAAAAGAAGAGTGACCTACTTTAATTTTCCCATACATATGCAGGTGAAGGCGGCAGAAAAACATAGGCTTCCAATCTTTGCATGAAGCCTTCAGTAATGCCGGCCTTTTTGCATAGATGACCCCTTCAAAGCCAAGAGTAAGTTCGGAAGCACTTAGGTGTAGGGCTGTAAGTGTGCAGACTGCACCGAGAGCTACAATAAGAACTATGCCTATTATTCCAGCTAGGAGTGAGTATGCGTCGTTGTTATATGCCCCATTTGTTGTCAGAAACAGTGCAAAGCCTAAGAGTATGGTGCCTGGAACACTAAGCGGATAATGGCGTTCTGCTTTCATCGCCTGAGTATTCCTCTTTTTTTCTTATCTACAGGAACTGAAGATAAAATATCAGAAATAACTTTATCTACAGCGAGGGTCGAGTCGTGGAGTGTAATTCTGTGATTCATGACTGGGAAAAATACTTCTTTAACAGTATCCGGGCTTACAAAGTCCTCTCCCCGGATCAGGGTCAGGGCTCTCACCATGCGCGAAAGCTTGATGCCGGACCTCGGACTGGCTGGAATTGCAATATCAGGGTGTGTTCTTGTGGCGCGTACAAGATCTACAATGTAGGCAATAATATCATCATGGATGGGAATATCATCTACTGCATTCTTCCACGAAAGAATATCCTTGGCGCTAATTACTGCTCCGTAATTTTTCCAGCCGTCGTCCCGTCCATGCCGTTTTACGATTTCGACTTCTGTTTCAGCGTCAGGATACCCGAGAGAGAGCTGAATCATAAAGCGGTCTAGCTGGGGTGCAGGCAGTGGAAAAAGGTGGACGCCCTTCAGGTTCATGGTAGAAATAATAAAGAAGGGCGGCTCAAGTTTAAATGTTTTTCCTTCTATGCTCACCGACTGTTCTTCCATAGCCTGAAAAAAAGAGCCTTGTGTTTTTGGTGTCAGCAGGTTAATTTCATCGCAAAGGACAAAGTGCGAAAAAAGAGGTCCTTTGTTAAACGTAATGGTATCGCCCTGTGGCCTGTTGTACCCCAAAATGTCTTGAGGAAGAAGATCCACAGTACATTGAATACGGGTAAAGTGCTCCATAAGTGCTGATTTTTTTTTACCCCAGTCAATACTTAATGCAAGAGCCCTTGCAAGAGATGTCTTACCGACGCCGTGTGAGTCTGCCAGAATGACATGGCCCCCTGCGATCATTGCCGCTACAATATATTCAAGTCTTTTTGGATCAATAGAAATTATTGATCTCATGTTGTTTACAAGCCCCGTTATTGAGGTTGTGATGTTTCCAAGTAAATCTGATTTCATAGTAGCATTTATTATATGCTGATTTTTCCTAAGGTCAAGGAAAAAAAGGCAGGATTAAGTGAAACTCTCTATTGTTGACTATCGGCTCCAACTTTAAACTAATATTTATAGGAGATATCATGTCTAAAGTAAAGTTTTTTTTGGTGAGCGTCCTTCTTTTTGCACTCACTTTTTCTTCAGCCTTTGCCTTTGGTAAAAAAGAAGCTGTTAAAGAGCTTCCAAAGAGCGAGGTTCTCAATGTTGTATTAACTAAGGGTTCTGTGTTCGACGGTTCACAGGCAAAGGACATTACATTTAATGCTGATGGTTCTGTAAGCTATATCGCATCAGCAGTTGCTTCCGGCGGAGGTGTAGTGTTTTATATTAAACCTGATGCATCTGTTATCAATATTTCTAACTATGATTCAATCGATATTGAAGTTGATTGTGTGCCGGTAGAGGGCAAATGGGCTGCGGGCGCTCAAAAACCGGGATTCGGTTTCAGATTATATACTCCCGAAGCTACAGGTTTTTGGAGCGGGTTTGAGGATGTAGAATACTTTGATTATGAGGGTGAACTTTCTTCCGGTACCATCGTAAAAAATGTTAAGATTACAGATGCCTGGGTTAAGAAATATATTGAAAGCTGTGAAAATGATGATGTTTTAGGTTTCACTATGAAGTTTAATGCCTATCAACGAGGCAACAATGACAATGATGAACTTAATGTTACCATAAAAAGCATTAAATTCAATAAGAAACCGGGAACACCAGCTGATGCAGCAACTTCAGACGGTTTAACAGAAAAAGACCGCGGAACAGTATCAAAGATAACCTATTCGTCACATGATTATGTTACAGGTGATACTACAGTATATCAAAAACCTGCTTGGGTATATGTACCTGCAGGATATAACCCTTCTGATACATCGACAACATATCCATTGCTCATATTAATGCATGGTTTCCAGCAAAATGAGGACACCTGGGGGCTTAGGAACTCAGGAACCGGTGGAAAGATTAAGGGATACATGGATCGCGGTATGTACTCAGGCGAGGTAACAAAGTTTATACTTGTTGTCGTAAACGGAGTTGCAAGCAAAAACTATGCTAATGGAAGCGGAACCGATTTTGCAGGTTTTAATGCCTTCGGCGGTGAACTGAGAAATGATTTAATTCCTTTCATGAGAGCTAATTATAATATTGCAGCCGGCCGTGATAATGTAGCTATGGCAGGTCTTTCAATGGGCGGTATGCAGACATTGAACATAGGTATTGGTGACACCTTAGATTTAGTCAGCTGGTTTGGCGCGTTCTCTTTCCCAGTTCCTGCAGCCTCTGATTTAAATACTAAGATGAAAGCAAACAGTTTTGAGTCTTATAACATTAACTATCTCTATGCAATTTGCGGAGATCAGGACTTTGTTGCCGCATGGGATGCCTATGAGCAGGGCATTAAAAATCTTGATGCAGGATTTGATAAGGTTACGCTAGGCAAGAATTTTTCATATGAAAGATTCCCGGGCGGGACACACGATTTTCCTGTCTGGTATAGAGGATTCAAAAATTTTATTCCATTGATTTTTAAAAAATAGTTAATAGGTAATAACCGACAATAAAAAAGAGCCCGGAATTGACCGGGTTCTTTTTTATGTATGTCATTTTTTTAGGTTTTCCAAAAGAGTGTAGAGTATTCTATAAAGATCTTTTGCGTCATTTTCTTTGAGCTTAATACACTCAAAGACTTTTTCAGGAATCTCTAGAGCCCTTTCTTTAAGCTTCTTCCCTTCTATTGTGAGAGATACCACAAGAATTCTTTCATCTTCTTTTGATCGTTCTCTATGAAGATATCCAAGCTTTTCAAGCCGTTTCAACACCGGAGTTAACGTGCCGGAATCTAAAAACAGTTTGTCTCCCAGTTCTTTTACACTTAAAGTGTGCGTATCCCAGAGAGTCAACAGCACAATATATTGAGTGTAGGTTAAGCCAAGAGGGGTAAGAAAAGGCGTGTAGCTTCTCACCACCTCCTTAGCCGCAGCATAGAGGGGAAAACACAGCTGGTTTTCAAGCTTCAATAAATCTGTCATTACCTCATCCTTTACAGAAGTTTTACAATCTCTTTTTCAAGGTCTTCAGGAGTTACCACCGGTTCAAATCTTCCTACAACGTTTCCATCCTTATCAATTAGAAATTTTGTAAAATTCCATTTTATTGCTCTTCCGAATAGAGAGCCCTTTTTTGTCTTTAGAAAAGTGTAGAGAGCTGTCTCTTTTTTCCCATTTACCTCTATTTTGGCATACTGATGAAAGGTAATTCCGTAATTAGTAGTACAGAATGTATAAATATCATCGGCAGTACCTGGAGCCTGGTTTCCGAACTGATTACAGGGGAAATCAAGTATTTCTAATCCTTTATCTGCATATTTTCTATACAAATCCTGTAGTCCTTTATATTGTGGTGTAAAACCGCAACCTGTTGCTGTATTAACAATGAGCATTACCTTGCCTTTAAACTCTGATAAAGACTGATCGCTTCCATCTTTCTTCTTTACTGTAAAATCATATATATTCATAATGTCCTCCTTTAATTTAACTGCTAACAATTAAATTGTGTACAACTAAAATTTAGAATAGTTTCTTCTTTTTGTCAAGTAATAATCGCCTATTATACTAAAAAGATTTGTCGCTCAGTCACAATGCAGTCCATTACAATATCGTGATCTTCGCTTGGAATATCGCTCATCATCTGGCTTTCATAGCATACCCCCGCGAAGTAGGGTTTTATACCATGTAATTCATGAAAAAACGGGAAAAAGTACTTGTCGTAATATCCTTTTCCTCGTCCCAGCCGTTTGCCTGAGGCAGTAAAAGCTCGTCCTGGAACAAGAACCAGACATCTATTGCTTATATCAGTAAGAGATAGTTTCGCTAACGTGTGCTTTGGCTCGCGGATGCCGTACCTGCCTATTTCTATCTGATTTTCCAGTGAAGCTCTTTTTTGCAGCTGGTAATAGTCCATCTGTTGCGTAATGCAGGGAAGGGCAAGGTTTTTTTTGCTTTTTAGAACTGTTTTTGTAATTTCATCTGTTGCTATTTCATCGTTCATCGATAAAAAACTTAATACTGTGTCTGCTTTTTTGTACGCGTCGAGTCTTTGAATTAGTTCACAAAGGGAAAGACCTGCAGCTGTATCTGTTTGGTTGAGTATTATGTTAGCAATGTGGTTTCGTATGAGTTTTTTTTGTTCGTTCATCTGCTTGTTAGGTTTGTTAACGTATTCCTTGTGCAGGAGGCGGCAGGTTAATAACGATGGTTACGGTTGTGCCCTTGCCCGGAACGCTATCTATGTAAAGTTCGTCGCTATTGGTTTGCATGTTGTATAATCCCATGCCTGCACCAAATCCTAGTTCCTGTATCATCTGGGGAGCAGTTGAATAACCTTCTTGTAATGCTTTTTCTATACAAGGAATTCCGGGGCCCGAGTCTTTCATAATTATTTTAATATATGAATCGGTCAGTTCAACAAAGGCTTCTCCGCCGCCGGCATGTATGGCCATATTTATCTCGGCCTCATACATCGCTATGGCAATACGTTTTATTACTGCACCTTCTAATCCTCTTTGTTTGAGTATTTTTTTAACATCTGCCGATGCAAAACCGGCAAGGGAAAAATCATCCCCGGGTATGGTATAGTGCAGGTTCATTAATACTATATAGCCCGGACTCCGCCGGCTTTGAGACCTGCTTCATAGAGTTTACCGCATGAAATAAACATGGGCAACTTGGTTGTAAGCAAAATTATTCCAAGATCCTGCGCCATATTTATCATTTCTTGAGTGGGCTGCTTGCCGCGCACAAAGCACACTACATCAATATCCATGAGGTTCGCTGTTCGTATAACCTGAACATTAATTAAGCCTGTTAAAAGAAGCACCTGATCTTTTACAAATGCCATGACATCGCTCATAAGATCTGAGCCGCATGCACAAAATACTTCTTTATCGTCCAGTTCTTTGTTACAAACTATCTGTGCTTCAATTGTTTGCGCTACCGTCTTAATTGTCATAATAACCCCTCGTTAAATCATTTTTTAACTCTACGTATAATATCATAAAGTATGTTAAAAAACAATAAATTTACTAATAGCTTGTATCAGAAGATAGGATCCAAAGTAAGGTTTGTTTTTGTATCCAAGCAGTGTAGACTGAAACAATATCTTTTTGCGTACTAGACTCAAGTTTGATATATTGGGCAATATCAGCCTTAAAGCCCTGAGTTTTTCCTGCTCTCTGTGTAACCCAGCTGCCTTTTGCTTTTTCGATTCGTGTTTGTGAATCTGTATTGGTTTCATCTGAGAGGATTGTATCAAAGTTTTGTATGGCCTCATCTACTAGATTTTGAACAGCGGTGTAAGAGGTAACCTTCGTAAACCGTATTCCGCATAGGGCTGGTATGTTATCATCAAAATATACGTCGGCCGATTCAAATGGAGGTATGGTAAATTTCTTAGATTCATCCTCAAGATATTGAGCAAGCGCAATAAGCGCCACATCGAATAGGGCTGCCGCATCAGTAACGGGTCTTCTAATATACAGATGCGATGGGTCCTGAAAGTTTGTAGTCGGTATGAGTTTTAAAGGCCGTTCTCCTGCTTCTTCAGCACTAAGCGATGTTGTAAAAATCCGGTACAAGGTCTTCCACCTTGTCATCGCAGGATACATTGGTTCAATCGAAGGTGATGTTATACTGCCAAGGTCTTTAATAAAAGAAAAATAGGTTTCAACAGCATCATTGAGAGAGGCCGCTGTTTGTGCATCAGTACTGATAGCAAAACTATATCTATGCGAATTATAAAGCTGTGTCACAGCTTTTTGAATTTCTGTATAATTGTATGAAAGAGGATCAAGAAATGGCTCTACGATAGAGCTTTCATAGGGAGTGCCTGCATAGATAGTTTCTATTGCCGCATTATAGAGCTGACTGTTAACATCAAACCTTGCCATTTTCTTTGTACTTGCAAGCTCAAGAATGAGTTCATCCGCTTGTGCCGGTGTTATTTCCAGGTAGGCGAGTGCTCTTCCCATGCTGAATAGGACGGCCTGAGAATCTTTTATAGAGCAGGTTACCGAGATAGTACTTTTATGAAGTCCGGTATTAGATTCTATATAAAAATTATCACTGATCAGTCCTTCAAGTCTGCTGTCATATAAGCTGTAGCGCATTTCATTTTCTACATATTGAATCACCGCATGTTCGATAAGGGGTTTTTGAGCATGCGTAAAGATAATTCCCCCATCAATGGTAAGCTGTATGATTGTTTTACCGCTTGAAAGTCCTGGATCTATAGAAACTCTCATTCCATTTTTAGTAGTTCCTTCAACTATACTTCCGCTATGTTGCTGAAGAAGTAAACTAACTTCATTTATTGATGAATCAAAGGGTTCAATCTGGTTTTCTTTAGTTTGAGTAAGCTTTCTTTGCGTAATCTTTTGCCGTAAATCTTTTTCAAAAACTATGTTCCATTTATTCTTGGTAAGGTTTTTCTTTTCCGCATCATACTCTTTACTATTCAATAGTAGAAAGATGTAGGGTTCTTGCGCAGTTATATCTTGTACATCTTTTTCTGACGGAAAGGATAGGGCGGTTTGCTTTTGCATAGCCCAAGATTCGATGTGTACCGTGTTATCTATGGTCATTGTCCCGTTGTAAAAACTTTGCTTGTATAGGTAGGAATTTCTAAGAATTTCATCGCTGAATGATGTATCAACAAGAGAAGAAACGAGTATTCCGGATTTTTCTTCCAGACTCATTCCTGTTTTTTGGAGCAGGGCCTGTACTATGAGGCGGCTTTGATCAAAGTGCCATTCAAATGAAATATCAGCATAGTCCTGCCGTTCAAGCCCAAGTTTTTTGTTGTGCATGAGAGCTTGTTTAAGTGCGCTGTTTTCGTTATTTAAAATAAAACTAAGGGTACTTGCAGAGGTATCGAGGCTATCTTTTTTTTCACTTGATGGTAAAGGAAAGACAACAATAAATTGTTCTAAACCTTGAGGTAACCCGTCAGATATGAAGACCGTTTTTTGCTGTTGCCCTGTAATTACTGTTTCGGCCGCAGTTTTTTTTAGACTTTTTCCCTGCCAGCTCTCAAAGTTTTTTTTGACCAGATCTAGTACCTGCTCTTCGCTAAAGGGCGATGTAATAAAGATTGCCATGTTATCCGGCTGATAATATCTTTGCCGAATACTGGTTAGAATTGATCTCATTTTTTCCCGTTTTACATCCTGATAATAGCAATACGCCATTTGCTGTGTTTGATTCCAGGGAGCGTCAGGGTAAAGATGTTCTATAACAAGGCTGTGAATAATTCCATACACTGAGTCGGTAAATTCTTTTTGCTCCATTCTGTATTCGTTAAGAACCGCATCGAGCTGCTTATCATCAAAGATGTACGTGCTTGCAAGTTCTTTAAGAAGTGCAAAAACCTCTTCTGAGCGGGATGCAGGAAAGAAGGAACTAAAGATGCTTGCATGAGATGTAAGGGTTGATGTTGTGTTAGCTATACCTAGTTCCTGGATGGTATTCAGTGTGCCCTCTCTATTAGTCCAAAAGAGCCGTCTGTTTATATCTATAAAGCCTGCGGTTTCTTTTTCTTCTGCATAATAGCCGTCGCGAACACAAAGCTCTACTTGTACGATTGGAGAAGTATGACGGGAAATAAACACTTCCATACCGTTAGATAGAATAAAACGGTTTTCCTGGGCAAATACAGAGCAGCTAACTAATAATAGTAAAATACATAGTTTTTTTTGCATGTAGTAAGAAAAGTATAATGGGAAACCCTGTAAAAGTCTATGTTAAAAATATTTTTGATTTCTTTGACAAAGGGAATAAAATCTACTAGAATTAAAGGTATGAACCCTGTCTAAGCGTAGTGTTTTTATAGGGCTTTATGGGAGCAGTCGATGTCCAAAGTTAGTATACATATTCCGTCTGAAAACAATGGCGGAACCTTTCCTATTGATCCTTCTTATATAAAAGGAAAAAGAAATCCTACCCCTTCAGAAATTGAGATTCTTACAAAAAACAATAACCGCTGTTCTGATTCACAGTGGAAAACTCTGTATGTTTCTGAACAATTTTATCCCTCGCTAATACATGATTCAGAGTTTCATGGTATTGTAGTACTGGGAACTTTGCGCAAGGCTACTTTAAAATATCACGATCTTGAACTTCAAACAGGAATTGTGAATTCCTACGTTGATTCCTGTGTGCTAGGTGATGATGTCTGTATCCGTAATGTTTCATATCTGCAAAACTATGTCATTGGAAACCGTGTCATGCTGTTTAATGTAGAGGAAATGTCCTGTACTCTTCATTCAAAATTCGGCAATGGTATTATCAAGGAAGGCGAACCTGAAGAAAACCGCATTTGGATTGGTGTAGGAAACGAAAATGGCGGGCGGGAAATTCTTCCTTTTGAGTCAATGATTCCCGCAGATGCGTATATCTGGTCGCGCTACCGTGAAGATAAAGAACTCATGAAAAGGTTCATTACGCTCACCGAAAATGGACACTCAAAGCTTAATAACACGTATGGAATTGTTGAAGACGATGTTGTCATTAAGAATACCAGCCTTATTAAGGACGTAAAAATAGGTTCCTGTGCTTATATTAAAGGCGCCTTTAAGCTTAAAAACATAACTATTTGTTCGTCGGAAAAAGAACCGTCTCAGATAGGTGAAGGCGTAGAAATGGTTAACGGAATTATGGGATACGGAAGCAAGGTGTTTTACCAGGCTGTAGCTGTCCGCTTTATAATAGGACGAAATTGTCAGCTCAAATATGGTGCAAGACTTCTTAATTCTGTCCTTGGCGATAATTCGACAGTATCGTGCTGTGAACTTCTAAATAATCTTATCTTTCCTTTTCATGAACAACATCATAATACTTCCTTTCTCATTGCAAGCACCATTAAGGGGCAGTCAAATATTGCAGCCGGTGCAACAATCGGTTCTAATCACAATTCACGAAGTCCTGATGGTGAAATATATGCAGGAAGGGGGTTTTGGCCCGGTCTTTGCTCTGATTTTAAACACAATAGCAAATTTGCTTCTTTTACGCTTATTTCCAAGGGTTCGTATCAATATGAATTGAATGTTACCTATCCTTTTTCTCTTGTGTCCCGTTCCAATGAAGAAGAGGGTATTACCATATTGCCGGCGTACTGGTTTATGTATAATATGTTTGCTATGGCACGCAATAATTCAAAGTTTAAAAACCGCGATATACGTGTGGTCAAGGTTCAGCATATAGAAACCGATCCTCTTGCACCGGATACCATGCAGGAAGTGCTTTCCGCCCTGGATAGACTTATTCATCTTACAGAAAACTGGCTTATGTCAAATGATTTAAATTATACACAGGCAACAGGTAACATGTATCAAAAAGCTAAGGACTTTTTACACCAAAATCCCGATGCAGACCTTACCTTTGTCGATCCTTTATGTATGAAAAAGTTAGGGGCAAAGATTGTAAAGCCGGTACAGGGATATAAAGAATATAGAAAGATAGCAAAATATTTTGCGGTTAAAGCCTTATCTGAATACTGCAGCGAGAAAAACATTGCAGCCTTTTCATCCGGACTCTTTTCACAAATCTTGAAATTTGAGCTTTATCCCGAATGGGTTAACCTAGGAGGCCAGATAATTCCGTCTAAAAAACTGGAACAGCTTTTTGACCTTATAAAAACAGGAAGCATTAATAACTGGGATGAGGTTCATACTTATTACGACAGGTGCGATGCAGAGTATGTTACCTATAAGGTTCGCTACGCACTATATATCTTGGAAACCTTGTATTCACGTCCTATTCAGGAATTTACCAAAGAAATTTATGCAGATATTTTAAAGGATGTTACAGTTGTATCTAATTATATGTATACAAGTTCTATTTCCTCGCGTCAAAAAGATTATACCGATTTCTTCCGTTCTGTTACCTACAAAAACAGAGAAGAGATGACAGCGGTAGTAGGTACAATTGAAGATAATAGTTTCCTTAAAAAACTTAAAATTGATACTGACGCTTTTAATGCAAGTTTAAGCGTCCTTTTTAAAGATTTAATCTTCTAATACAAGCAAATTATTGGAAGACTTGTGTTTTTTGTTTTTTCGATGTATTCTTACTGTACAATATTTTCGGAGGATGTATGGCTATAGGTGATTCACAGTTTCAGCTCGTTACGTTTCAGTTGGGCGAAGAATTATATGGTGTTGATATAATGGATGTAAAAGAAATTGTTAAAATCCAGAATGTTCGCCCAATTCCGAATGCACCTTACTACGTAGAGGGTATTTTCAATCTGCGCAGTGAAATTATTCCCATTATCAGTCTTCATAAGCGTTTTAGACTTGCTGAGGTAAAAAAAACAGAAGATGACGATTTTGAAGGCGGTTTCATTATTTTAAACATTGAAGGTAATAAAATTGGTATAATTATTGACCGCGTTGCACGTGTTGTTATGGTTAATAACGATGAGGTTAAGCCTCCTCCACAGATGCTTTCCGGTATTGGAACCGAGTATATTCATGGTGTAATACGTCAGGAAAATGGTTATTTAATTATGCTCGATATACGAAGGCTGTTTAACCCGAAAGAATTGCAAAAATTAATTGGAATTAAGAAGTAATGAAAATTCAGACATTCAGTTCTACTATTCGCCGTAAGGAAATGGATGCAGTACTAACCTGCATGGTTGAGGAAAAAATAGGTCCTGGTGAAAGTAATGTACGTTTATTACAGCTTGTTAAGGAATATTTTGGTGTTGACGGTTGTGCTGCGCTTCGTAGTCCTTCTTTAGCTCTAAAATATGCTCTAAAAGCTCTTGATTTTCCAAAAGAAAGCGGTATTATTCTCTCCGCTCTTGCTCCTTCATGGCAAATTCTTGCAGTAGAAGATTTCGGCTATAAACCCATAATTATAGATGTATCGCCTGAAAGCGGTCTTGTTTCTCCGGAGGCCGTTCATGAGGCAGTCCAGCAGGGCGGAAGGCTTTTACTTCTGCATGAAACCATGGGTTTGGTTCCGAATATGCAGGCCTTGCTGGATTTAGGAATTCCGGTTATTGAAGATATTTCACAAAGTGCAGGTGCTACGCTTGGAGAAAAACCAGCCGGTGCCTTCGGTGTATTTACAATATTAGGTCTTGAAGAGCAGGATATGCTTACTGCAGGAGGCGGAGCTGTACTTATGGCCCCGTCGCGCAGAGAGTGGATTGTGTTAAAAAAGCATATAGAGGAAGCTCCTTCCACCGACATTCTCCCGGATATTAACAGTGCACTGGCCTTTGTACAGTTAAAAGAGCTCAATCGAAATGAGCTAATACGCCGTGAAATGTATGAGATGTATATACGCTCCCTTTTACAGGGTAAACATAAAACACTTATACAGCAGGGTGAATACGCTGTTCAAGCCGTCTATTCTTTTCCTGTAGTACTCTCAAGCGGTTTTAAAGATGTAAAACAATATGCTCTCCGTAAGGATTTAGAAATAGTTCCGGCTTTTGAAAAAACAATTATAGCTTTACGAGAAGAAAGTTTAGAACATTGCACACAAGCAAAATCATTTTTGCTTCGCTGTGCTTTGTTTCCCTTGTATCCTCGATTGGGTCTTATGCAAGCAGCAAAAATCGCCAAGGTTTTAGCTACCTTACCCTAAAAATAGAGGGGTGTATGAAAAACTGTGTTATTGTTGTTAATACATACAAAAATGAAGCACTTTCTCTTGCAGCAGAAATTCAAACTTTCTTAAGTTCGGCGGGTATTTCATCCTCCTTAGTTCAATTTTCAGGTCAAAGCACGGTACATGAAAGCTGTTTTTCCTCCTGTGATTTTGCGATCAGCTTAGGCGGCGACGGTACGGTTCTTTTTACTGCACGTTTTTGTGCATCCGGCCGTGTGCCAATTTTCCCTATTAATCTTGGAGAATTCGGCTTTATTGCAGGTATTCAAAGGAATGCGTGGAAAGAAGCCTTGTCCCGGTTTATAGAAGCAGGTTCAGTTCCTGTTGAACGCAATATGCTTCGTATTGAGCTTATTCGAAATAAAGAAATGATATTTTCACAAACAGCCTTAAATGATGCGGTAGTATCTGCGTACGGGGCTGCACGAATTGTCACGCTCGATGTAGCTTCCAGCGGAGTTGCCTTTGGAAAGTTTAAGGCCGATGGTATAATTGTTGCAACAGCTACAGGTTCTACTGCCTATTCTGCCGCTGCAGGCGGTCCCATCGTAGACCCTGAGGTAGATGCTCTTATTCTAAGTCCGGTCTGTCCATTTTCATTATCAAACAGGCCTCTTGTTATGCCCTCTACTGCAGAACTTACGATTACAGTACTACCTTCGCGCGGTACCGAAGTAATGCTTACCTGCGATGGACAAGTTACACATGAAGCTCTGGTAGGCGATGTAATAAGAATACGCAAGGCTAAAGAAAAGGCTCTGCTTGTCGGCTGCGATTCTGATATTTTTTATTCTGCACTTCGATCTAAACTGAACTGGTCTGGAGGTCCCCTTGCTTGAGGATATCAGTATTAAAGATTTTGCTCTCATAAATTCGGCCTCTTTGGAATTTATTCCAGGTTTTACGGTACTAAGCGGTGAAACTGGAGCAGGAAAATCAATTTTAATTGGCGCCATTTCTTTTTTACTCGGAGGGAAGGCCGGACCCGAGGTTATTCGGGACGGTTGTCAGGAAGCTCGTGTTTCCGGAACCCTGTATATTCCTCACTCGTATACTCAAGCTCTTGCGTGGCTTTCTGAACATGGTATTGAGACCGATGAAGGGCGTGTTCTTTTGCGTAGGATTATCCGCGACGGTGGAAAGTCAGCTTCCTGGATTCAGGATGTGCCTGTAACAAAGAACGAGCTTGCAGATTTTACTTCTTTTTTTGTTGATATTCACGGTCAGCACGAACATCAATCGTTAATGAAGGTGAGCGAACACCGCAGATTTTTAGATTCATATGCAGGACTAACAGGCGAGGTTGAAGAATTTACAAAACTGTATACCGAACTGCTTGAAAAGCGCGAAATTATGACGCGCATGAATACCTCGGATGCAAAACGGAAGCAGGAAATTGAAATGCTCGAATTTGCACTAGAGGAGATAAGTAAATCAAAATTAAAGAAAAATGAGGACGAAGAACTTGAATACGAAGAAGCTCGTCTTTCTCAATATGAAAAATTAAGTGAAGAAATAGAAACTATCAGTTCTATGCTTTCTTCTCCTGATACCTCTGTTGTGAACATGTTAAAAAAGCTCCGTACAATTTCAGAACATGCCGTTAGCCTGGATAAATCTCTTGAACCCTTATCGAGCAGAATCGAAAATGCGTTTTATGAACTTTCAGATATATCAGATGAAATTCGATCTTATAAGTCATCATTAGTGTATGATCCCTCAAGACTAGAAGAAGTGCAGGAACGGCTTGCTCTTATTTTTAAGCTCAAAAAGAAGTACGCAGAAAACCAAAATGCGCCTGTTTCTCAAGTGCTTGATTATTATGAAAAGGCTCAACAGCAGCTAACTGAACTTTCCAGTTGGGAGACAAATAAGGAAGGACTCATAAAGGAAATACAGGAAAGAGAGCGGGAACTGTTGACTCGGGCGCAAAAAATATCAGCACACAGAAAAAATACCGGCTTAAAAATGGCCGAAGGCGTCGAAAAAATACTTGCAGAGCTCGGTATGAAGGGTACTAAGTTCACCGTTTCTATTATTGAAAAAGAAAGTACAGATATAATTCAAAAATGCGGTCCATACGGCATGGACAATATTGAGTTTTTAATAAGCGCAAATGAGGGTTCCTCATTAAGACCTCTTGCAAAGATTGCATCCGGCGGTGAAATATCGCGCGTCATGCTTGCTTTAAAAACAATTTTAGCCTCTACTGATGAAGTACACACGCTCATATTCGACGAAATTGATACTGGAATAGGCGGCGAAGTATCAGTTTCGGTGGGAAAACACTTAAAGAATCTATCTAAAACCAAACAAATTTTATGTATAACACATCTAGCGAGCATTGCAGTTTATGCCGATACTCAAATAAGGATAGAAAAAGAAAGTATAGATGGTAAGACCTATACCCGAGTGCATCCGATTACTGGATCAGAGCGGGAAGAGGAAATTGCCAGAATGCTCTCGGGCGATGCAGTTTCTGAAGCATCGATGATGCACGCCCGTTCTTTATTAGCTTCCTGTAAGTGAGATAAGGAGGGAACCTAACCCATGGCAAAAATAGCAGTTGAGAGCAGAGAACTTTTTAATTCAAAGATTAAACCATACAAGGATCTTGTTCAAAAATCTTTTGACAAAGAAAAAAGCATACTCGATCTGATTGTAAAAGATACCTCCGGAATTGCTTACAAAAAGCTTCTTCTTGCAGAAGAAATGATGTACATTACAACCTTACAGCTTATCATTAATAACCTTTCTTTTGAAATACTTGGTACAAAAAATACAGATGCGCTTAATGAAGGTCGTAAGGCTCTTTATAAGGCAATTATTTACCTTGAAGAAATTGTAACAAATCAAATTGATGTACCTTTTTCTGAATACGAAGCTAAAGTTGCAGAAATTAGCAATACACCGCTTGAAAAACGTTATTATATAGTGAGAAAACTTGGTTTATCTATCCGGCTGGTGCTTGATGCCTATGGCGATAATACAAAATGGAAGTGGTCTTTCATTGAATTACAGGGACGTTTTGCTACTGTAGCTAAAAACTTGGTCGATTTAAAAACTGCGTGCAAAGATTTTTTTGATCCGCGTGCTCCCGATTACGATAATACTGTTTACTATATTCGTCTCATAAAAAAACTTCTGTCAGAATCTGCAGACGGATACCGTGAAAGATATGAGCTTTCTACCAGACGTATTGATGACATGCGCTTATCAATTAATTATCTTTTGGCCCTTAGAAGAATTCACATGCTTCTCAATGAAAAAGAAGAAGCAGAAGAAATTAAAAAAAAGGCTCTTGTCTGGAAAGATAAAATGGAATCAGATCAGAAAAAGGGTGTAAGTAAGTAAGAAGGCAGGAAAAATCTAAGGAGCTGGTGTATGAAACGCAGTCTTTATTTGTTTTTTATTCTATGTATTGTTCTATTAAGTTCCTGTACAAAAAAGACAGAAGCCATTACTAGTCATAATCTAGACATAAAGAAACCTCATTCTTTGTTAATAACAGATGCAAGCGGAATAGTGGACCTTTCCTTTAATGCTGCAGCCTTTTCCGGGTTACTTATGTACTACAACGATACCATTGAACAGCAAAAATACCGCGGAATTTATTACGATATATACGAGTGTTCTACGAATGAAGAAGCTCAAAAGATTATTGAACAAGCAGTACAGGACGGTATGCATCAGCTTATAATTGTACCGGGAAATTCCCTTGCAAATGCTCTTTTTATGTGCGCTGTAAAGTATCCTCACCAAAAATTTATGATTGTAGATACTGATCAAAATACCTATCCAAATGTCATTGAGTTTACTTATTCAGAAGAGCAAGGATCTTTTTTGGTTGGAGCAGCTGCGGCACTTCAGGCTCAATTTGAAGGTGTCAAAAATCCGGTATTTGGGTTTATAGGCGGAGAACAATCTCTTGTTATAACAAAGTTCCAGCTTGGATACATTCAAGGGATAACATCTGTTTACCCCGATGCTGTAATAGAGGAATATTATACCGGAGCATGGAATAGGGTAGACCTTGCTCAAGATAAAAGCCGGCAATGGTATTCTGAGGGTATGTATGCAGTTTTTTCTGCAGCAGGTGCAGCAGGTCTCGGTGTTGTACATGAAGCAAAAAAATTCAGGAAAAAAGGTTATAATGTTTGGGCTCTCGGCGTTGATTCCGACCAATACGAATATGGTTTATATGCACCCAACAAGTCTGCAGTTCTTACGTCGATGATTAAAGATGTAGGTACTGCTGTTATGTTTTCTCTTCAAATGATGGAGGCAGGTAATTTCATAGGCGGCTCTGTACGATTTGATTTAGTTTCAGAAGGTGTATCGTTTTCTAAAACTAATAGTGACCTTTTACCTCAAGTTATAGTATCAATAGACAAACTTAAAAAATTAATTATAGAAGGAAAACTAACTGTATATGAAAGCTACAAAGATGCTCAGGATGCAGGTGTTGTAGGCGATCTTTTATATGCAGTCTACGAGTAAAGGAATACAATGATAACAAGCACATTAGTACTAAAAATATTTGAAGCATTTTCAATCGAACGGTGGAATGATTTAGTCCGGCCATTTGATTTAACAGAGATGGATAAATCTGCCGAAAAAGTTGTTCTTGCCTATATTCTGGGTAAATACGAAGAAGCTAATGGTAAGACTATTGATTGGGACTGGATAATCTATGCTTCTCTTTTTGAATTACTTAGAAAAATTGCATTGTGCGACATCAAATCTCCTGTCCAACGCATGATTAAAAACGAGTATCCTGAAGAATATGAAAAAATAAATGAGTGGGTTATATCTCAGTACAAGGGTATTATCGAAGATGAAGATCTTATGACACGGTTTAAAACCTACATACTCGATACTTCAACTGATGAAGAAACGACAAAACGTGTATTTCGTGCTGCCCATAAATATTCAGCAATGCGCGAGTTCGAGATGATTAGTGTAGTAAACGAATCGTTTAGACTGCGTAAAATTCAGGAAGATTTATTAAAAGACATTCAAGAATACTTGGATTTGCGCGGTCTTCAGCTTCTTATGACTAAGCAAAAACCCTACAAATTTTTAATGATAATTGAACAACTTCGTTTTCAGACCCGGTGGAATCAAACACCTCGAATACCTAAAACCTCTGTTCTCGGGCATTCCTTTTTTGTCGCTCTCGTAACGCTTCTGTTAAGCCGTCAAAACACAGTAAGAATGCATGATAAAAGAATCTACAACAACTTTTTCTCTGCGCTTTTTCATGATCTTCCGGAAGCTGTTACACGCGATATAATATCTCCTGTAAAAACTGCAACACAAGGCTTGCCCTCAATCGTAAAGCAAATTGAAGATGAGATTGTAAAAAGAGAGTTAGTCCCGCTTATGGAAGACTTTTATGCAGATGAGCTTCTCTATTTTACCAGTAATGAATTTGATAATCGAATTTGTAAGGGAAGTAACTTTTCAAATGTTACCTCCGTTTCCTTCGATGATCTTAATACGAAGTATAATGATGGAACCTATTACCCTGTTGATGGAGAATTGGTACGCTGTGCAGATCATGCCGCTGCCTTTATAGAGGCTGATAGTTCAATAAAATATGGTATTACCTCCAGTCACCTGAGAGAAGGAAGGGAAAATATCCGGAAAATTTATCCTGCGGGTAAAACTATAAATGGTTTTAATATTGGTGATTTTTTTACACGCTTTTCCTAAAAAAATATACTAAATCTGCCGATAGTTAACCGATATGAAACGTACCATTATTTGCACACTAATACTCTCTCTACTCATAGGCAGCAGTTTTTTACTGGCAGCTGATAACGCTGAGCATATTGTTGCTAAGGGTGAAACCTTGTATGGTATAAGCCGTCAATATGGAATAGGTATTGACGATCTTTGTGTCGCAAACGGTATTACTAAGACTTCAGTTTTAAAAATTGGACAAAAACTAATCATACCGGGACAAGCTTCTGCACAGATACAAACAGAAACCTACATCGTCCAAAGTGGCGATACTATGTACAGTATAGCCCGTAAATTGGGTGTAAGTGTAGATACTTTAAACATCTTAAATCAGTTAAGTAATTCGTCATTGATCAAGATAGGGCAGGAATTAACAGTTCCTTCATCAGCAACTGCCTCTGTCCAAAAGGATATTGCCTCAACTGCTAAAGACATGACCATTGTAGATCCCCGTTCCTATGATACTAGTAAAAATGCTGATAAAAACCTTGTATGGCCTGTAAAGGCTAAAGAAATAAGTTATCTTGCAGGAAAAATTTCCGGTGTTGCTCTTACTGCCAGCGATAAGGAAGAAGTAAAAGCAGTTCAACATGGTGTAGTCATGTATGCCGGAATCTATAGAGGTTTTGGACAAGTTGTTTTTGTTCAGTCAAAATCAAACCATATGTACGTTTATACAGGACTTGAAAATATTAGTGTAAAAATAGGAGACTCTGTCTCGTCCGGTACCCGTCTTGGTGTTGTAGGACTTGACTCTATAAGCGGAAAACCGATGATGAACTTTATGGTATTTCTCAACGGTAAGGCAATCGACCCCGCTAAGGCACCGCGGGGTTAAAAAAGAATCAATAGACAAAGACTCGTAGCAACAGCTAAAGTTCCTTATGCTTTTTTTTAAGTATTTCCATACATTTTAAGAAAATTTCCATGCACACTCTCGCATCATCTAATGCTCTATGTGCGCTATATACCGGAATAATAAGAACAGATGCCAAATACTGCAGATTAAATTTACCCAAATGAGGATAACTTTTTTGAGCAAGCCTCACTGTGTCATAGGCTGGTACATGCGGAGCTTTTAATTCAGGTAGGTGAGCCTTTTCAAGTTCAGAATTGATAAAGGATACATCAAACTTGGTGTTATGGGCAACGAGAATCGAGCTTTGTAAAAAATTTGCAAAATCGGGGTAAATGGCAGAAAAAAGAGGCTTGTTATAAAGCATAGAATCGGTAATACCGTTTACCTTAGTAGCAGTATAAGGCATTGATTTTTCAGGATTTATCAGCTGAGAATACTGGTCTTGAATGCCGTCCTTACTAAATCGTATAGCACCAATCTCAATTATTCTATCCTGTGTGGCGTATAATCCGGTTGTTTCTGTATCAAAAGCGGTAAATACTGCTCCGTCTTCAAATAATCGGAGTAATTTTTTTAAATCCTGCATTTATGCCTTAGCCGATTGCAATAATGCATGTATTTCTGCTTCAATAGCAGCGCAAAGGGCTTGAGCCTCTTGTTTAGCAAAATTAAGATTTTTGTTTTTTGCAATAACGCAGTTTACATAAAACTTAATTTTAGGTTCGGTACCGCTTGGGCGTGCACTAACAATGGAACCGCCGTCAAGGAAAAACTGGAGGACATTGCTTTTTGGAAGTTTTACTTCTGCCTTTTTACCGGGGTCACTAGGGTTAAAACATACCGATTCGCCAATATCACGAATCATCGTAACTTTCTTTCCCCCGAGTGATAATAGCCCTTCTGTTCTCAGCTTTGCCATGATGTTTTTCATTGCAGTGTTTCCTGAAGCTCCAGGGAAAGATTTTGATATTGATCTGTCTTCAAAATAACCAAATTGTGCATATAGTTCTTCAAGTCTCTGCAATAGTGATTTTCCCTTAGATCTCCAATATAGAGTCATTTCTGCACACATCGCCGCAGCAGAAATTCCGTCTTTATCACGGACATCTGTTTCAACATTGTAACCATAACTTTCTTCAAAACCAAATACGTAGTTATGACGGCCGGTTTTTTCATAATCAGCCATAACAGCAGCTATCCACTTAAAACCTGTTAAACATTCTTCAAGGGCGACACCATAGGATGCCGTAATGGCATCTGCAAAAGGAGAAGTAACTATTGATCGGATTACAGCAGGCTTCGCAGGCATCGTGCCGAGTTCTTTTCGCGAGAGGAGGATGTAATCTGTAAGCAATGCTCCCATCTGGTTTCCGCTAATGAGTACAAATGTACCATCCGGACCGGGAACAGCACTGCCGAAACGGTCTGAGTCCGGGTCTGTAGCCATAACAACGTCAGCTTTCAGCTTTTCTGCAAGTTCAATTGCCATTTTCAGTGCTGGCGCTTCTTCAGGGTTCGGCTTTTCAACGGTAGGAAATTGTCCATCAGGTTTTTTTTGCTCGGGTACTGTAATAACTTCTAATCCAAGATCGCCAAGTACCTTTTCTACATGCATAGCTCCGGTACCGTGCAGGGGAGTGTACACAACCTTTACTTCTTTGGCTTTTGCCTTGATTAATTCCGGTCTGAATAGTTGAGCCTTACACATTGCCCAGTATTTTTCATCAATATCAGAATCTATAAGGATAAGTTTTTTTGTTTTTATTGCTTCTTCTCTGCTGATGGTGTTAACAGCTGTTACCGAGTTTACTTCTGTAATAATTCCTTCGTCATGCGGTTCTATAACCTGAGCACCATCATTCCAGTAGGCTTTGTATCCATTGTATTGCGGAGGATTATGAGAAGCCGTAACAACTACACCGGTATCGCAGCCGAGAGTACGGATTGCAAAGGATAGTTCAGGCGTAGGGCGTAAACTAGTAAAAAGATAGGTCGTAAATCCATTCGCGGCAAAAATGAGTGCGGCAGCTTCTGCAAATGCATCTGAAAATTGCCGTGAATCATAGGCTATAACAGCGGAAAGCTCACCTTTTTTTGCTTTATTAGGAAAGGTTTTTATAAAGTAGTTTGCTAAACCCTGGGTAGCTTTATTTATAACACAGGTGTTCATGCGGTTTGTTCCGCCGCCAATGATTCCTCTCAGCCCGCCTGTTCCAAATTCAAGGTTTTGATAAAACCTATCTTCCAGTTCTGCACTGTTATTTTGCTTTATAAGGTTTTCAACATCTAATCTAAAATAATCATCTTTTTCTTCTGCTATATACTTTTTAGCGCGGGCTAATATTTCATTGCTATCCATGAGAGATAATCTCCTTTAAAAAAGTAACATAAGTATAACGGTATATGTTATTAAATTCAAGAAGAGACAAAAAAATCCGTGTTTTGATCAATAATTGACAAAAACGCATCAGTAAGACCCGGATCATAGAGTATTCCGGATCCTTGTACAATTTTTTGCGTAGCATCTTCGAGCAGCATTGCATTTCTGTACGGTCTTGCACTTATCATTGAAATAAAACTGTCAATTATGTGGATAATCCTGCATTCAAGAGGAATGGTTGTTTTAAATAATCCGAGGGGATAGCCGCTGCCATTCCACCTCTCGTGGTGTTTTAGAATGAGAGTGCTCAAGTGCTTTAGTTCAGGCGCTTCAGCGGCAATTCTTTCCCCAATTAGTACATGACTCCGGATAATATTCCACTCAATGTCGTGTAGTGTCGTATTCTTATTCAGAATAGCTTCTGATATCCCTATCATACCAATATCGTAAAAGCGGCTGAACAGGATAAGGTTTTCTCTTTTGGAATCAGTCAACTTTATGGATTCAGCCATTTTTTTTGCTAAAAACTCAACCTTTTCTGAACCAGAGGCAGTAAGATGTCTTTTTTGTTCCAAGGCAAGAAGGAATGTGTGTATATGCATATCTTTTGCCTTTTTTTGGTTTTTAATACTATTTTGATGCATCTTTGTATCAGCTTCCTGGTACATAATCTCTGTGTTAACAATTCCTTCTCCATGGTGAGAATATCCAACAGATACAAGTACATGACCGGCATGTGTTTTATTGTACAGGTCATTAGCCTCGATAAACTTTGTAATTAAGTTATCAATTTTCGAGATATCAATATTCTCTATAATACCTGCAAACTCATCTCCTCCAACACGGGCAATAGTGCATGAACCGGAAAAAGTTTCTGTAAGCAGTTTTGCAGCATCTACTAGAACCTTATCACCTTGAGTATGACCCAGTGTCTTATTAATGAAATGCAGACTATTTACGTCGAACATAATGAGTGTAAGATTTCTAAAAGGTTTACCCATATATGAGCTTAAGTGTTGATCAAACCAGACCCTATTGTAGGTTTTGGTAACCGGGTCTCTTTCTGCTAAATCTCGAAGAGTTTGCTCCATCTTTATTATTTCTGACATATCGCGAATCATGATCAGTACTTCATCTGTTTGTGTTCTATTAAAACGGGCTTCTAAATATACTGGTTTATTGTCGAGTATTATTTGGAAATTTACTTCATAGGTATCATGTTTTTTTGTTTGCATAACACTCTCGTTTAAAATTTCCATGATATGCTGGTTTTCAAGTATAGCCTGCTGAATACGGCCTGCTTTTCTCTGCAATGCGGCAAAAGGTTCAATAGTATTCTGTTTGGTACTTACAAGAAGAATGTCTTGAATTGCAGCCATAAGTGATTCATTTCGGGCCTGGACTTGCTCAAGTTCTGCAATCTTTTGCTGGAGTTCAGGATAGTAATTTTTCTTAAAGGAACCTTCCCCAAATCCTATGATTGAATCACGGTTAAAGGTTTTATTTTTCTTGTCTAAGGATTCTTTCATATATTTCTCTCACCATTTTATCGTTATATGGTATAGGATTTGTTAATAAACAGGGATCCTGTAAGGCTCTCTGTGCTAATTCATCAATCAGTTCTTTATTTAGATTATCAATTATCATGAAAGAAGGAATATGGAGCATCTCTCTCAATGTTGAAATTTTTTGTTTTAACTCCTTTTTAATTTCTTCTTTTGAAAGGCTTTGAACAGGAACTCTCATAAAAGAAGCAATATGTGTATACTGCTCTTCGGATGAGGAGAAGTTAAAATCAATTACATGTTCAAGAAGAATACTATTGCATTCTCCATGAGGCGCATCTGTAAGTCCGCCAAGACTATGAGCTAATGCGTGAACAGCACCTAAGCTTGCGTTCGAAAAAGCAAGTCCTGCATGCAGAGAGCCCATCATCAATGAAAACATTGTCTCTACTGTTCGATTATTTTGGATTGATGCTTCAATATTGTCATAGATGAGCTTTATAGCTTTTTCTGCATGTACATTTGTTAAATACGAATGGCCATTTGATACATAGGCTTCTATTGCGTGAGTTAATGCATCCATGCTTGTACAAGCTGTTAAATATGGATTCATTGTTAATAATGGAACAGGGTCTAACAAAGCAATATCGGGAACAACCTTCTTGCTTATAATTGCAATTTTCAGCTTTTTTTTGGAATCACATATTATCGCAAACTGAGAAACATCTGCCGAGGCTCCTGAGGTGGAAGGAATACAAATAAGGGGCGGACCGGCATGTTTTATCATATCTACACCTTCATAATCCAAAATACTTCCACCGTTTGCAGCAAGTATAGATATACCTTTTGCACAATCAATAGGACTGCCTCCGCCTATTGCTATAATAATATCGCACTTTTTCTGATTAAAGAGGTTTTTACCTTCATGAACTTCGTAGTCACGCGGATTAGAAGATACTTTGGAAAAAACTTCTACATCTTCAAACTTTTCCTTAAGAGTCTGTACAGTTTGTGTAAACCAGGGAAGGGTTTTAATAGTATCATCAGTAACTATCAGCGGTTTTTTAGCACCAAAATAAGAACAATATTTTCCTGCCAAAAAACGTGCATCAATACCGGTAATAATTTCAGGACACACAAACTTTCTTAATTCTAAATCTTGATTCATACTCAACTCCTTCTGTTATGGTATGAAAGCTGTATAATGAGCTTACTATCTAGCAATTTATTATAACACCGGAAACAAGGAAGAATTGTGCAAGTATGTAGGTGCTCATTACCGCAAATCTTGAGTACTTAAATTCCCGCTTGAATAAGCTGAATGCTAAAAGTATATCTGATGCCGTAAATAAAAAAACTCCAAAGACTAGCAAAATATTAGAAATATATATGGAATTTTGCGATGTTGCATAATGAGCAATGAACGGGGAAATACAGCTGTATTGGAGCAAAAAAAGCATGATGGTGTAAATTACAGATGCAATTCCCCGTAAACCCTTTGGTTTTCCAATAAAAACATATATACCCGCCGTAAGTAATATATAACTACACGCAATACCTATAGTAAGGAGGAGTGAAAGTGATTCAGCATGAGAAAGGGGTAATAAAATAGACAGATAAAAAATGTGGCTTACAAAGAACGCAATTAATCCATAAAAGAACTTCTTTTTAGAAACTGGTTTTATAAGAAAATAGTCACCACCCCATGCTCCTAAAAGTGCTCCTGTTAAAAGGACAAGATTGTTCAGCGGCAGACAGGCTGTCATCCAAGCGGCATAAACAGGCAGCAAAAGAGAGGGCATGAGTGTTAATTTGAGAATGTCTGCACTTCTTTTTTTAAAACGTACACAATAATAGAGGTGCAAAGCTGATACAATACAAAATGGTATGAAGCAAAGTAAAATCTCTATAAAATACATATCAATATAAAGCCTCTTCTGACTAAGTATAGCACACCTTGTCTTGAATAAGATTGGCATTTTTTATATAATTGTCGTGATTACGTGTAAATATTTAAAATTAACGTAAGTTTACAAGTTATTTTTGGAGGTTTTATGACAATAACACAGATGCTCGGTCAAAGTGCAACTTTGACTCTGCTTGGAATGGGTGTTGTTTTTTCATTCCTCATCATTTTGATAATTGCGATGATGCTTGTTGAAAAGCTCGTCAAAGCATTCAAACTTGATCAGGAAGAACAACAATCAGGATCATCTGCTGCTGCAGGTACAGTACAGGGAACTGCTAATCAGTCGGCAGTAGTTGCAGCTATTGCCGCGGCTGTTCGTCAAAAACAA
>CAZLNE010000022.1:0-24676 GCA_964560975.1 uncultured Treponema sp.
GGTTTATATTTTCTTAACCGCGTTTTTTGTGGTTTTTCTTATCTGTGTGAATCTGAGTTCATCTGTGGTAATTAATAACAAGTAACAGTCCGCAGATGCCGCAGATTATACAGATGTTAGTTTCTCTATTTATTCTGAAACGATATAGTCCCAGATGCCGGTATCTTCCTGGCCAAGACGCCAGAAGGCAACAGAACGGGTTTCCATTTCTTTATACATTGAAAGTCTTGCGTAAAGAGAGTGAAGGTCTTCATAGAAAAAGGTAAAATTAACAGTTTTAGAAAAAGTAAATGTTGGTATGCCCTGAACTCTTTCCGGTGCTCTTATGTCCTGTTCTTTCATAACACGCTGTACGGAGCTGTTGCGGTAGGCTCCCGTTGTATCATCATCTGACCATGCTCTTCCGTAAAAAGGCAGCCCCATAACAAGTTTTTTAGACGGTATTACACTAAGTGCATAATTGGAAACATTCTTACACCATGACAATGAAGCAATAGAGCCCGGCTTGCTGCCGCTCCAATGCTCATCATACGCCATGACAATAATGCGGTCTACAATTTCTGCAATGGTTTTATAATCATAGGCATCATTTGATAATGTTTTTGTACGTGCAGGGATTGCAGCGCTTAAGATTTTTGAGCCTAGACCTGTTTTTAATTCCTGCAGAAACGACCAGAAATGTTCTTTATCTGCTGCAGATACAAGTTCAAAATCTATCTGTACTCCATCATAAGGTTCCGCAGCCTTAATAATTGACTCCAAAAGTTCATTTCGTACGCTGTACGAAGGGTCGAGACAAAAGTGTGTTAATGACTTGCTGTTGTCTGCTATGACTAAATGAATACGTCCTTTGTAGTGAGATAGGCGTTTTAAGGACGGCACGCCGATGAGCTTTCCAAAGGTATTTATACCAGCACCGAAATATCCAATATCTGTTACAGGGTACGTTTTTTTTAAACTTGCTTCATCGTAGTCGATGAGGTAGGCCCAAATTTCATTAAATGCAAGAGGTTTATACAATTGATCTTCGGGTATTTCAATTATTTGAAAATCATCATCCATGACCAGATCTTGTTCAGCCATAACCTCCTGATTATGAACAGGATCAATAGTAGAAGAATCTAGTACTGCCATATCTGTTTCATGTTCAAAAGTAGGAATTCTCGACTTACAAGCCCCGAAAATGACGAGAACAAAAAGAACAACCAATACAATACAAAAGTATTTTTCTATTTCAATTTTTTTTTGCATCAAACCCTGCCGCATTTATTTAACTTAGTGTAGCATGATACATATGATTTGTAAAACAAAAACAACAGGCAGCAGTTATAAAAAAGGACTGTCCGTTTATCGGACAGCCCTCCTATCTTACTGAGCAACAGTATTTACATCCAAAATACCCTTATCAGGAACTAAGGTTTCATCAGAAACTTCTTCTTCTGCCTTTATAAGGTCTTCAAGAGTTTTATCATAATACGAACGCAGAGAGCCGGAAACAAGAACGACATCTTTGGAATTATCAAGCTGAGCATATGTTTGTGATCCGGAAGCTGCCTCCTTTCCTATCCGTATGGTACGAAGAACTTTTCCGTCCTTTTTTGCTGATACAGTTATGAGCGACTGAGGATTTAATCCATAACGTTCAAGTTCTCCTTCTTCTGTAACAGAATTGGCAACAGTATCGATAATTTTTAGATACTGAATTTCTGAAAAGATTGAGGAAGCATATGCAGTATCAGCGTTTAGTACATCCTGGAGAATGTATAGATCATCTGATTTCTTAGTTACTTTAATCGTTTCGCTCCCGTTTTTCTCTATAGTTACCTCACTAGGTGCTTCTTTTAAGTTAATATAACGGATTTTAGATCCGCCTGAAAATATAAGCTGAAGCACTAGAACAATAGAGAGTATTAAAATACTTACAAGCAGTACTATTTTTCTCGTTTTCATGCGTTTTCTCCCATATACCTTTTTTGAATACTCTTTCTGCGTATAACACGTAATCTCCAAACTATAAGCCCGCCAAGAGCAATAAGAAGCGGGAGCCCATAGGTATTAAAAGACTTAACAAAAGATGCCTGTTTTTGGTTTGTTATAGTTAATACATTCAAGCCAAGACCCTTTGTCCGCATTATACATAGGTCTTCATTACCGCTCATGTAGTCAACCGCATTTCTAACAAAAATTGAAATTGGCTGATTTCCCTGCTCATCTATTAGGGTATTGCCTGTAAGATAAGAACTTCCTGCAATAAAGATTTTTCCTCTTTGCACGCTCTTGGTTAGATGAGCATCTGCTGATAACAGAACTGTTTGCTGCTTAGAATCTTCAGGCGAAACGTACTGTTCGGGAGTCTTGTCAAAAGCACTGTTAAACTTGCCTTCTAGTAAAACAATCAGATTTTCCTGGGAAAATGTATCTTCTGAAGGAATCGACATGTACAATGGATTTGCTATATAATCTTTTGCTCCGAGGGTCCAGGCCTTTTGTGAAGTTTTTGCAAGAACCTTTGCAGTAATGCCGCTGGAAGAGGCAGCATCAGTGAGTGTCAACTGGCCCATCTGATACATTAGCACATACGATAAATTAGCTGATATTGGATTTTTTTGATCAAGTGTGTTTTTATGCAAAAGAGGTATGTAGTAAAAATCAAGTTTGCCGTATCCCTGCTCTGTTGCACTATAACTTGATGAGTCGAGAACAATTTTTTTCTCAGGCCTTACTCCATATTTTTCCAATAGTGTTTCGAGGCCTGTATTATTTTCTACGAATTCCATCATTCCGTAATACTGATACATTTCGCCCTGTACCTCGTTTAAAGGATCCAGGAAAACCATAAGATTTCCGCCGCGCATTATATACTGATCTATTTTATACAGTTCTTCTTCTGCAAATTCACTCTGCGGTCCATTAATAATAAGGTTAGTTATGCTTCCAGGAATTTCTTCTTTAACAAGATCCAGTTCCTTAAAAGTATACATATCTTTAGTAATATTTAAGAAATTTGCAGACCCGTTTTCAGTATCGTGCAGATTCTTTTCATTATGGCCAGTAATATACCCTATCTGTGTAGATCTTGAAACAAGAGCTTTAAGACCTTCCGAAAGAGTATCTTCAAGCTCCTCAATTCCTGTTACACCATAACCACCGAAAAAACCTCGTGTTATTCTAAGCGGAATAAGATGAAAGGTATCTTTATACGACAACACAAGACCCAAGGCTCCAGATCTATCCTGAGAATTTGCATCTTGCCAGGAAATCATTTGAATTCCATACTGTTCTGTAAGCGAGGCTATATCTGTTTGTGAAGGACTAATCTTCTCATACTTTATCCGGTTCATATTCTTACTATTTACAGACGATAAAGCCTGTACAACATTTGTTTCTATTGATGAAAAACCGCTTATATTAAACTGATTTAATTCGCTGTTTAAATACAATGTAAGGTTTACTTCTCCATCAAGACCAGATAAAGCGCTCGTTGTAGAAATCATTCTGCTCATGGTGGTTGTAAGCTTATACTCAAGACCATCGGCACTTGTTATGGCATCAATTTTTTCTATTCGATCTGCATACACTAACACAAGCCCCATGTAGGCATTTTTTAAGCCTACCTCTGTGTCGCTTACTTCCTGAATTTGCACTTGCTGAAGAAGATAATTTCCTGCCAATTTTGCATTTTCTTCATCACGAGTGTCGAAAAACTCAAATGAAAAGTTTTTATTTGCAGCTTGTTTATACTCTATAAGCAGATCTTTAAGATATTGACTAACAGTATTATACGGAGAAGGCAAATTTTCTGTAAAAAAAACTTTTACAGAAAGCGGCTGCTCCAGAGTTTTTACTAATTGTTTACTATCTTGTGAAAGAGAATACGATTTTGACGATGTAATATCTATTCGTGCAAAAAAGTTCAAACTAACAAGATTAAGCAATACGAGCACAATAATGAAAAGTACAAAATCACTTTTGTCGCTCATGATCCAATTGAGTATTTTTTTCATTATCCTACCCTCCGAGTATCAAGTACCTTTACCGTAAGCGTTAAAAACAACAACGTAAGAGAGAGAAAATACACAATATCCCGTGTATCAATAATTCCTCTCGAAATCGATGTAAAATGATTTCCAGCACTAAAATACTGTAGAAAATTAACAATAGAAGAAGGCAGAAATATTAAAAAGCTGTCTGCTAAAGCAAGAACGATGCACATAGAAAAAGCAATAAAAAATGCTATAACCTGGTTTTTAGTTAGCGCAGAAGCAAATAAACCGATAGAAGAAAAAGATGCTGATAGAAAAAAAGCACCAAGATAGCCTCCAACAAGAGGACCGATATCCGGCTTACCATACAAACTTACCGTAATAACATATGCAATAGTAGGAACCAGCATACACAGGCTGAAGCAAAGGGATGCAAGGTATTTTCCTGCAACTACGTCAAGAGAAGAAACCGGCAGTGTTAAAAGAGTTTCAAGGCTTCCATTTCTACGTTCCTCAGAAAACAGACGCATTGTTATTGCCGGAATAAAAAAGGCAAAAAGCATCGGCAGACTTGAAAAGAACTGGCGTAATTCTGCTCTATTTTGAAGAAAAAAAACAGCAAAAAATAAAAAACTAGAAAAGACAATAAATAAGCCAGCCACAATATAGGCAATTGGGCTTGTAAAATATGAAGATAGTTCACGTTTCAAAATGATAGATGTTGGACTTTTCATTGAATGCCTCCAGTTGTTAGGGTTCTAAATACATCTTCAAGGCTATTCCGCTGCAGCGTAATATCATAAAGGACCCAGCCCTTTTCTAAAATTACGCCAACGAGCTCAGGCCGAATTTCTTTATCGCCGGATACTGTTACAACAGCAGCACATCTTTTTTTAACCGATGAAGGAATATTGATCACATCTGAATTCTCTTCAATGAAACGGACAGAAGAAACACCATCAAAAGAACTAAGAAGCTGCTCTAACTGCTTTTGAGTACAGCCGGAAGCTTGAATATGAATAGAAGCACTATTACCAAAACGTGTTCTAAGTTCTGAAGTTGGACTATCCGCAACAATTTTACCATGAGAAATAATAATAACTCTGCCGCAAAGCATCTCTACTTCACTTAAGATATGCGTAGATATTATTACGGTTCTTGTTTTACCAATTTCCTTTATGAGATCTCGAACCTCTCCAATCTGGTTTGGATCCAAACCGCTTGTAGGCTCATCAAGAATTAAAATTTCAGGGTCGTTCATGAGCGCATGTGCAAGCCCTACTCTCTGCCGGTAACCCCGTGATAATTCAGAAATATTTTTATGCATGACTTCTGTTAACCCGCATACCTTACATAAATGCGGTACTTTTTCATGTGCATCCGCATTCTGCATTGCGGCTACATAGTGTAAGTAATCTTCAACAATCATGTCGCCGTATAAAGGTGCAGATTCCGGCATATAGCCGATCTTTTTTTTGGCAGATTTTATGTCATCATAAATATTCTGTCCGTCAATCTTGATAGTTCCTGCACTAACCGGAAGGAATCCGGTAAGCATCCGCATGGTGGTTGTTTTTCCTGCTCCATTCGGCCCTAAAAGCCCGACAATTTCCCCTGTTTTAATAGAAAAAGATACATCGTCAACAGCACGGAAAGAGCCGAAAGAACGGGAAACATGTTCAACTTCGATCATGTCATCCTCCAAAACATTGTTACATAGTTTATCTTTAAAAGATATCAAAAATAAAATGAAAAGAAAAGTGCTTTATACATGGACTTAAACCATGAAATTTACTATTGATGTTGTTTCTTAAAACAATCTTAAATTGCAAGAGAATGAATTATTTCAGAAGCAATTTGCATTAACCTGTTGGTACCCGATGAAAGAGGCCTCATAATAAAGCCTATACTGTAGCTGCCAAGGCCGCACCATGATTCAGGATACTGCATTAAACCCTGCGAAAACGGTCCGCTCTCCAAAACAATACGGGGTACAAGACCTATGCCGAGCCCAAGAGCAGAAAGTGCAAGCACAGCCTCGTTTCCGGCTGTCTCTGCGGCTATAAAGGGCTTAACCGATAATTCTTTACTTTTTTTGTCAAATCTTTTACGGGCAAGTCCCATCTTAGGTAATATAAAATGAGCCTTTGTATAAAGATCTTCACTTGTAAAACTGTCAAAACGGCTGCCCTTTTTTGCAGTAAACACAAGAGGTGTTGTTTGAATTTTTACACAATCAAATGATGAAAAAACGGCAGTTGAGCTAAACGAAGCGTCAAGACCGTCACTTTCAGTCTCAGGTATCGCAGAAACAGCAATATCGCAGCGGAAATCTTTGAGTGCTTCAGAAGCGCCTGCTGGGTCTCCAGTTTCAACAGAAAGAGCAATATTTGGATACTGTTTTGATATTTTTTCAATAAATAAGGGCAAAATAGAGTAACATGCCGTTACCGATGCATATACCCGTATAGTTCCAGATACGGATTCTTTAGAAACAGCAAAACCGGAAAGAAGGCTTTCCCTTTGATGAATTGATTCCCGTGCAAAACGGGCAAACTGTTTTCCTTCCTCCGTGAGCCGGACCTGTCTTGTATCGCGGTCCAGTAAAGTAACACCGGTCTCAGACTCAAGCCTGTTAATAAGCCTGCTTAGAGCCGAAGGACTAAGATGGATTTTTCCGGCGGTTTGCGCATAATGCAGGATTTGAGACAAGGTATAAAAAGCTTCTAATTCAAAGAAATCCATACATCAATAGTAAGATATTATTGTGCATTTTGCAATAATACTAGATGGAAGTAATTTGATTTGCGCGCATCCATAATCAATGCTATACTGTATTGTATTGGATCGAATATATAGTTATTTAAGGATATTTTATGGTACACGGCGGGATAAGAAAAACTCTTTTTATTAGCATTTCTTTATTTCTAGTCATGTTCTCTGCATTTACTCAGAAATCTGAAACTATTACGGTAGGATTTACCGATTCCTCACTTTTTCTTCATGAAGAATATGGTGTCTATACCGGATTTGCCTATGAGTATCTTATTGAAATTGCAAAATCTACAGGATGGAACTATACCTTTGTAAAGGGCACTCATGAGGAGTGTGTAGAAGGTCTCATTAATGGATCATTAGATATTGTCCCAGGCCTTCAAATAACTGATAAAACTGAGAACCAGTTTCTGTTTTCCTCACGATCTATCGGCTCATGGCCGCTCATGCTCTATTCACATCCTGACAGTACTTTCTTTAGCCAATTTAACAATTTTTCGCAATTGAATAACCGCGTTATAGGTATACCTATTAACGATAAAAACCGGCAAATCTTACTCAAAAGATGTTTAGATGCAGGAAGTACTCCAATATTAAAGGAGTATCCTGATCTAAAGACGCTCAAGCAAGCCTTACTTAACAAAGACGTAGAGCTAATCTTTCATAATAGTATACACTTTGATAAGGAATTACAGTGCATAGCATCCTTTTCTCCCCAGGATTATTTTATAGCTATATCCAAACACGCCCCACATACTGCTTCTACCCTTGAAATAGTACTCGAAAACATTCAATCAAAAGATCCTTACTACAATGCAGTACTTCATAAAAAGTACTACTCTGATATACTATCAGTTGTTCATGAATTAACTAAAGAAGAAAAAGACTTTATTCGAGCAAGTCCTTATGTAAATGTAACAATCAGCTCTGTGTATCCGCCAATAGATGCCGCAGACAGTGTGTATGGATCCAGCATTCTCATGTCAATATTAGATCTAATAACTGATAAAACCGGTCTTCAATTTACATACATAATTTCCTCAGACAATAATGCTTCTATAAAAAACCTTACCAATGGAAAAGCACAAATTATTGCTGCAAGCTTTAATAATTTTAAATTAGCAGAATCACAAAATATCTATCTTTCACTTCCCATTCTGCCAATAAACCTGTATGAAATATACAACAAAAATGCAAGGAGAACACAAAAACCAAAGTCTTATGCCCTTACGAAGGAATACTATGATTCTGGAATTGTTTCGCAAAAAGACAGCATTATGGTTCTACCCACCCTCTATGATTGTCTAAAGGCTGTAGAAAAAGGGAAAATAGATATTACCTATGCCAATGTGTATGCGCTCCTGTATCATTCGCAGCAAAACGACTTCATAAACTTAACGTATGATTATACTACCGAATTAAAACGGGAGTTGGCTTTTGGAGTCTCAAAAGATGCGGACAGGAGAATTCTTTCTATTATTAATAAAGGAATAAGTCTTATTAGTGAACAGGAATTTCAGCAGGTAATTTACAATAATACAATCCTTTATAATAAAAAGGTTTCATTTAAGGTTTTCTTTCAAAACCACACCTTACAATTTTCACTTGTCATTTTACTTTTTATTTCCATTCTTGCTACAGTCATCTTTCTTATTATCCTTAATCACATACGGCTGCAGAAAAACATGGCGCTGGAAAAAGCAAATAATGCAAAAACTGAATTTTTATCAAGGATGTCGCATGAAATTAGGACGCCCCTGACTGCCATAATAGGACTTAACGATCTTGCATTGCAGAAAAACGATACCGAAAACAACATTACATCCTATCTTAATAAAATTGATATTTCATCACGCCATCTTTTACAGCTTATAAATGATATTCTAGATATGTCAAAAATCAGCGAAGGAAAGATACTCCTAAAAAAAACAGCCTTTTCGCTTAGCAAGCTTCTAAAAACAATTTATGTGGTGTATCACCCGTTAGCAGAAAAAAGTAAAGTACTGCTTTCAATACAAAAGCCTCAAAATCTGCCGGACACATATATAGCTGATGAACTTCGTATAAAAGAAATACTCATAAATCTTATATCTAATGGAATTAAATATAATAAAAAAGAAGGTGTCGTTACTCTTGCAGTTGAACAATTACAGTCAAAAGAGCAAAAAAGAACCGTAACACTCAGATTTACAGTATCGGACACCGGCATTGGAATGAACAAACATACCATCGATAAAATTTTTGAACCCTTTGAACGAGCCGATATTGCAGACTTAAAGCAAATTAACGGCAGCGGATTAGGTTTAGCCTTAAGCAAAAAAATGCTTGAACTTATGGGAAGCACAATTCAGGTATCAAGTATTCCAGGAATTGGAAGCAGTTTCTGGTTTGATCTGGAACTTCTTCCTTGTATTGAAGCTGAATCAAAGCAGTGCAAACAGGAAACAAAGTCAATCTGTTCACTCGAAGGCAGAAGACTCATTCTGGCAGAAGACAATGATATGAATGCAGAGATAGTAAAAGAATTTATTATGGGACTGCATCCTGCTGAATTTGTGAGAGCTATGAATGGAAAAGAATGTGTAACAATTTTTGAGAAGTCGCCTGTAGGTTATTACGACACCATCATTATGGATATTCGAATGCCCATTATGGACGGATACAAGGCTACAAAACATATCCGCTCGCTCAGTAGAAGCGATGCTAAAACAGTTCATATCATCGCGTTATCTGCAAATGCCTATATAGAAGACATAGAACTCTCTATTGAATCGGGAATGAACACTCACTGTTCAAAACCAATAAATAAAGATGAACTGCAAATTGCTCTTATGCTCGGTGCTAAATAAACATAGTGATTGTTGTACTATTTTCACCACGTAGTGTAGTACCCCTTGAAAGCAAAAAAACTTTTTATTATTGCGTTTCATACATCTATACGGTGCAAATATTTCGATTTACGCAACATTAAAAATACGCTATTATACAGTAACTTTTAATTCGTGTAAGTAATACTATGGAGGACATAATGGAAAAGAAAAACTATTTTAACTCGATTCCCTGGAGAGCGGCATTGCTTCAGCTTGGTCATTGCCGTTTTATGGAACGGGACGAATTCGCCGATGGTACTAAGGCACTTGTTGGAAAGAAAATTGTTATTGTAGGCTGCGGTGCACAGGGCTTACATCAGGGTATGAACTTACGGGATTCCGGTCTCGATGTCAGCTACACATTACGAAAGGAAGCTATTGAATCAAAAAGACAAAGCTGGAAAAATGCTGTAGAAAATGGATTTAAGGTCGGTACCTATGAAGAAATGATTCCCAATGCTGATCTGATAGGCAATTTAACGCCGGATAAACAGCATTCCGATGTATTAACGAAGGTTATGCCGCTTATGAAAAAAAACTCAGCTCTTTGGTACAGTCATGGTTTTAACATTGTAGAAGAAGGAATGCAAATTCGAAAAGATGTTACGGTTGTTATGATGGCGCCAAAGGGTCCAGGCTCAGAGGTGCGAACAGAATATGTACGCGGTTTCGGCGTTCCGGCCCTCATTGCTGTACACCCGGAAAACGATCCTGAAGGCAAGGGATGGGCAATCGCAAAAGCCTTAGCAGTCGGATGCGGCGGAAGCAGAGCAGGTGTTCTTGAATCAAGTTTTGTTGCAGAAGTAAAATCTGATCTCATGGGCGAGCAAACCATCCTCTGCGGTATGCTTCAAACAGGCTCTCTGTTGTGTTTTGATAAAATGGTAGAAAAAGGTATTGACAAGGGCTATGCATCTAAACTTATTCAGTATGGATGGGAAACAATTACAGAAGCTCTGAAATGGGGCGGTATTACCGGCATGATGGACAGGCTTTCAAATCCTGCTAAACTAAAAGCAAATACACTTTCAAAAGAACTCAAGTCAATCATGACAAAACTCTATCACAAACACCAGGATGATATTATTTCCGGGCATTTTAGCAAAACAATGATGGAAGACTGGGCTAATGGTGATAAAAACCTTCTTGCCTGGCGTGAAGCAACTGGTAAGACTGTATTTGAACAGACTCCTGCAGGTTCTATGGAAATTACAGAACAGGAATACTTTGACAACGGTATTCTCATGATAGCAATGGTAAAAGCAGGAGTAGAGCTTGCATTTGAAACAATGGTAGATGCAGGAATTAAGGCAGAAAGCGCCTATTATGAGTCACTCCATGAAGTTCCGCTTATTGCAAACCTTATTAGCCGCAAAAAGCTCTATGAGATGAACAAGGTTATTTCTGATACAGCAGAATACGGCTGTTACCTATTTGATAATGCCTGCCGTCCTCTCCTTGCAGATTTTATGAAAAAAGTTGGTACTGACATAATTGGAAAAGGTCTTACTTTAAAAAGCAATGGAGTTTCTAATGCAGAATTAGTTTCTGTAAATACAGAAATAAGAAACCATCCTGTAGAAATTGTAGGACAAAAACTTCGCGGTTACATGACTGCGATGAAGGCTATTGTAGGTTAATAGTATCACTTAACATAAAAAAACCGGAGTAACAGTGAATTTTTCATTCTTCTGTTACTCCGGTTTATTGTATTCTTGAGTAAGCTTAGTCGTGTTCAACCCATACAAACCGGGAAGTATCATAACCGCCTTTTTTTGCAAGTTCTACATAGGCCTGTTTTATATCTTCAGGCATTGTCTTGGTTCGTGAAAGAATCCAAATATAATCCGTATTGTTTCCTACAATTAATGCGTACTTATAATCCTTATCAATCGCAACTACATTATAACCTGAATAAAAAGGACCAAAGAAAGAAACCTTAAGTTCAGCTACGCTTGGATTTCCACGGAATTTAGCTTTTGCAAAGGCTTCTTCTTTTTCATTTTTTACGTAGTTAAAACCCCGGTTAATGACACGTACAGACCCGTCATTATTCCATGAATATTCAGCTGTTGTATTTTTTAAATCTTTTTCAAATTTAAAATCAAAGCGTGCAATTTCATACCATGTACCTAAATACTTTTCTGCTTCAAAATCATTGACCGCAGTAAAACCTTTTGGTATTCCTGCACATGATACAAACAACACTGCAATAAGTACTAAAAATGCTGTATAAATTTTTTTCATACTATTCTTCTCCTTTTACTTAGAAGTAATCATATATATAGTATGCATTCCAAAAGAGCTATAGTCAATGCGATTTACCGGTTATCTTCGTGACTAAGTTACCTGCTACAGGGGGAGATCTTTTTTTGAAAAATAGTTAATTCCTGCACTATATAAAATAAGAGCAAATACCACAAGAATTGAAAGCTGAGGAAGAAATATCTGACCATTCACAATTTCTCTGGCAGGGAAGAGAGTATTTATGGTAATATATTTAAACCCTTCAAGCGACTCATCCGTATTTGCCATCATGTGTATAATCTGAAAGAATAATGGCAGTCCTGCACCAAGAGCAATTGAATATTTAGAAAAATTGAAAAAGCACGAAGCAAAAAAAGAAATGCTGCTGAATGCAAACAAAAAAATAAAACAAGATATGTTGAGTAATACCCACTTATGTACACTAAAATTAGAATTATCTTTGCCCAATTCAGATTTCGCTATTGTTTGATTGATTAATGATACAATGAACACTTCATCAAAACCGGAAGCTTGAGAGGCTGCGGCTAGAGCCTTTGGATTATTTTTTATTAATCCCATGTTAGTAATTAAAGTGGTTATTTGTACACCAAGTTCTTGAGACGAAGCCAAAAGAGCCTTTGAAATTCCTTCCTGAAGATTCTTATTTTGCATCATATTTTGAAGAGACATTTTCTCCGTTTGAGTTAAATAGACAGCAAAAACACTTGGCGTCATTCCCATAACACTCGAGCCGGCTACGAGGGCATCCTCATTACTCTTAATAACTGAAGTATCAGCCTCTAAGTCTGCTAAACTAACTTGCAACACTGCTGCACTTGCACGAAGTGCATTTTGCTTAATTTTAGCATTTAAGTATTCTGTATATTCATCAACAGTTAAACGCCTGGCCTTAGCACCCGTAAGTACGGCTTGTTTGTTGTTTTTTATAAGCAGGAGATTCTCACTCAATTCTTCTTTATCCAGATCCAGTATTCTGCTTACAGCTCTCACATCCTTTGTATGTTTACTTACAATAATACCTTCAAATTTAAACTGAATAACGGCGGAACCTAATACTAGAATAACAAAAAACATCATAAAAAGCGAAAAAACCAAAAACAAAGCCTTACTAAAAACTACTGAAGATCTTGGTATTTTTGAAGATAAAGTATACGCCATAGAACCACGGTCGACTTCTCCTGCAACAAGACCATTGGCAACGAGAAGTTCATACCCAAGTGCAATTAGTACTGCTATAATCCGATACACAGCTTCAGACATAGCACCTAACAATGAAGTAAAAGAGTCCAATTTGTTACCTACAAAGTCTGCAAAATTTGTGCCCTTTAAAGCTTCTGTTATAGAATAAAAAGCAGAATCATCATATACAAATATTATTGAGCATATAACAAGAACATTGATTCCCGTAAATATGAGCCAGAGTTTCCAATATTGTAATATTGATTGAAAAAATATTTTTTTATTAAACAACATGAAAAAAAGCTCCTTATATTATAATGGCAAATCTTTCTTCGTAAATACTGCAAAACTTGCACCATACAACACAATGCCGACAAAAATAAGTATAGTAATAGATATACCATATCCTTCAGCCTTTGCTAAAGATTGGGTGACATAAAGAGTATTTAAACTAAAATATCTTAATTCGGACATTGAAAGATTAATATCGGACATAAGTTTCAAAAGGAAAAAAGACAAGGGCAATCCTGCACCTAAAATGAGTGAATTCCGTGTTAAATTAAAAAAACACGATGCAAAAAAAGAAATTCCGCTTGTTGCGAACATAAATATAAAGCATGCAAGATTTATCATTATCCATGCTTCAAGTTTAAAAGAAATAGAAGTATCTTTTTCCAGTTCCTGCATTGCTATTGCCTGGTTTAGAACGGCTGTAAAAACAAGTTCATCTAAGCCGCTTGTCTGAACTGCTTGTGACAATGCAGCAGTGTTATCTTTTACCAGGCTCATCTGAGAAAGTAAAACGGGCAGCTGAACATCTAAAACTTTCGCCGAAGCAAGAAGTGCTTCTGTAAACAAAGTCATCATATCCGGGTTGTTCATTAAATCATTTTTCGCAAATTTTCGGCTCTGTTCTAAATAGATACTATATACAGAAGTACTCATACCCATAGCTTCTGCAGCTTTTTGTAAGGCAAGAGGATTATCAGAAATTAATTGGGTATTCATTTCTACTTCTTGTGCACTTATACCAAGAACCTCAGAAGCTTTTATATACGAATTTTTCTTCATTTTTAAATTAAGATACTCTACATACTCATCAACATGAATTTTTCGTGCTTTAGCACCTGCAGCAAGCGCTTGTGAATCATTTTTAATAAGAAGAAGATTGCTGCTTAGAGTTTTTTTATCAATATGTAAATATGAAGAAACCGCTTTTACATCTTTTGAATATTCATATCCCCACAAATAACCGAATTTGACCTGAATAGCGATTGATGAGATTATAAATATAGTAAGGAACATGGTAAAAAGTGAGAAAACAAGATATACACCCTTTGTAACTACAACGCTAATTCTTTTAACTGGAGTTGAAAGAACATAGGCCAGGGAACCCTTATCTACCTCACTCGCCACAAGACCATTTGCAACAACAAAGGCATAAATTGTTGCAAGGAGAATAGCAAAAATTCCGTAAATGGTTTCTGCTAAAAGGCCGCATAAGGTTGTTATAGTGAATATTTTATCTCCTGCCAGCTGTTCAATAGATGTTCCTTTTAACGCCTGCGTTAATGAAATGGAGGCTGACTCATCATAGATACCAATTATGAGACAAATAATAAAAGATATACCCAAAGTAAAGGTAAGCCAAAGACGCCGGGTTTCTATGATGCTTTGCTTAAAAATAGTTTTATTAATCATTATTCTCTACCTTGTAAATACTATTAAAATATTGTTCCAGAGAATACTTTATCTCCTTGAAAAAACGGACTCCATAAGTACATAAAAGCTTCGTTAATACATTAATATCGTTATCATTAATACCTACGGTGCATTGTGCGCATGTTATATCTTTTTTTTGTATGGTAATTATTGATTTTTTAACAAGGTCTTCATTAATAAACCGTACCAAATCATCATGCTGCAAAAACTCAATTTTGTACGTTTTATTTCTATTATGACGAATATCTGCAGTGGCTACGGTTGCAGCGATTTTGCCTTCTTTTATCATAGCAACCCTATCGCAGGTATTATAGACCTCATCAAACATATGAGAGGACATAAAAATGGTCTTACCCTTTTTCTTTTCTTCTTTTAAAATGTCGACAAAAAGACTTCTCATTAAAGGATCTAAACCTGTTGATGGTTCATCAAGTATTAAAATAGGAGGATTATGCATTAAAGCTGCAATAATAGCAGTTTTTTGTTTCATACCCTTAGACATCCGTTTTAAATTTGCAGAAGTATCAAGCTGAAGTTTTGCTGCAATATAATTACAATACGATAAATCTGTTATATCTAAAAGTTTTGCCTGCCTTCGTAAAAACTCAGCACCAGTAGGAGCATCAGGAAAAGCAATTTCACCTGGAATATAACCCACAAGACTTTTAACCTGCGCAGATTCATCCCAGCAATCAAGATTATTTATAGTTACCGTACCGCTGTCAGGTTTAAGAAACCCCATAAGAAGCCGAATTAGGGTTGTTTTACCAGCTCCATTAGTACCAACAAAGCCGAATGTCTCCCCTTCATTTATAGAAAGACTAATATCAAATACACCTCTATTGTTTCCATAATCCTTTGTAAGATGAGAGATTTCAATGACCGACATGTTTTAACCCCTCTTCTATGGTTATATTTTCATCATAAAAATCCATAAAATAATCTTCCAATGTAAATTTTATTTCACTAATAAAATTAATGTTATAGTTAGCTATTACAGGAAAAAAAGTGTTAATATCTGAATCATTTATCAGTATTTTAACCTGTAGTTTATCAGCTTTTTTAGACTGAACTGTAAGTGTTTCCTCTAATACAAACCTTTGATAATCTTCATCGCTCGAGAACTCAATCTTGTATACTTTACTCTCGTTGTGCCGCAGGGTATCAGAAACCACAGTAGATACAATTTTGCCATCTTTTATAATAGCAATACGATCGCAGGTTGCATCAATCTCTGAAAAAATATGGGACGATAATAATACTGTTTTTCCCTTTTCCTTTTCTTCTAAAACAAAGTCTGTAAAAACTTTTTGCATAATTGGATCCAAACCGCTTGTAGGCTCATCGAGAACAAGAATACCAGGGTCGTGCATAAAGGCCGTAACTATAGCAAGTTTTCTCTTTGTTCCCAATGACATTCTTTTTATACTGCCGCGAGGATCTAGTTCAAACATTTTTGAAAGATATTCCATCTTTGTCATGTCTTCAAGACCGCGGAGTTTTGCCATCATGGCTATAAAACTAAGACCGCTCAAATTTTGGGGAAACGCAAGTTCACCCGGAAGGTATCCCAAGTTACGCTGAATTTCGCTGGGATTTGTCCAACTGTCTATACCTAAAACACTTGTCCTGCCGGATTGGGGTTTAGAGAAACCCATAATATGACGTATGGTTGTTGTCTTTCCTGCTCCATTAGGACCGAGAAATCCAAACACCTCTCCCTTACGAACAGTAAAGGATACATCAAAAACACCCCTTCCGGAGCCATAATCTTTTGTTAGATGCTCAACCTGAATCATTTCCACAGCATTTACCTTTATTTCTCGCTCTTTTTGCATTGAATACAAAAAAGTCACTTTAAAATATAGTAAAATATACTATACTCTACTATAATAGAGCAAGCATAGAGACTAAGCAAAAGACATTTTTTTCTGTTTTTTCCCTATGAAATTTAAGAAAGCAGGAATAGAATGTTTAAACCATATGAAATTATTTTTGTACCAACCCAGCAATGCAATCTGCATTGTAAGCATTGTTTTGTTCCAAATAAAAATGAGCAGCTTACTATTTCCAGTGCTGAAGTATTTTTAGAAACAGCTGTTGATAACGGCATAGATAGAATTGGTTTTTCCGGAGGAGAACCTTTTTTGTACCCGGAATTTTTGCAAAGAATAACAGCTTTTGCTGTAGAAAAGGCTATGTACTTTGACAGAATTATGACCAATGCTGTCTGGTTTAATTCAAAAGAACACCTCGAAGAAGTGTTACAATCTTTCTATGATGCTGGATTCGATGGAACTATTTGTATAAGTTACGATGTCTTTCATAACCAGAATGCTGCATTGGTAAAACTTTTTATTGAAACTGTTTATTCGATTTGGAAGGATAGAAGAGTTATAGAGATCACTTCAGTACGAAGTATTAATGAAGCAGAAAATGATGCAACTCTTGCCATGATAAAAGAATTGTCAGAATTACTTGATACTGATAGTATTACGTCACAGTACTCAGAATCAGATGATTTCCCCATAAAACTCGTTTTTAATAAACCTCTGGAAAATGCCTTTATTTATTATGAAGATGAGCAGGACAGCATTCGCATACAATGGATAGATCAGGTAGGAGAGGATCCTGAAGATTCAGACTATTGGCAAGCAGAAGAATGGTTTACAGAAGACTACTGCGAAGGTCCAGGACAGGTTCTATATGTTCATGCAGACGGCTCTATTGCCCCCTGCTGCGGATATGCAAATGAAAGTGAAAAACTAAAGATCGGATCTATATATACCATGACCATTAAACAGGTATTAGATAATGCAAACTCAATGGATATTATTAAAACCATCTATAAATACGGATTACTCAAAGAGGCAATGAAACTTGATAAAGAAAAGCTCCCAGGTAAAGGAAAAACATGTAATAATTGCCAGTTTTGCTCCTATCTTCTAAGATAAAACAAAAAAAACCTTGTTTTTTCTATATTTTACTTTATACTTTAGTGTTATAATGAATATATTAAAAAAATTATCAACTAGTTTTAACCCTTTCAGATTTACAGCTATCATGGCTTTTATCGCACTCGGAATTTCTGTAATAATTGATACTGTATATGGTATAGACAATCCATATACACTTGTACCTCATGTCCGCATTGTTACATATATTGTGAACATTATCTTAATGATAATGTGTATTTTAATTATTATCTTTCCTCAAAACAAGAAAGTAATAGTAATCCCCATTTTTTTAGAAAGCATCTTCACCGTTATGATAGGCTATGAGATGCTGGGTATATTTCTGTATGCTTTTACACTGCTAATGATGTTTGCCTGGGGTTTTTTTGTGTATAAATTTAAGCGAAAAATTTTTTATGCGTTACTCCTATGGATATCAATTTTACTAACGCTCATACCATTTGGCATAGATAGATTTTTCTTTGCACTGGGAGTTTCGCTGTTTAATTTATCAGTCTATTTTTGTGTTTATTCTCTTCTCTACTCTAAGCTTTCCCATCTCTTCCCAGAAGTAATAATGTCAACTAATAAAAATATAACGATTCCTAAGCCCGGCTCTATTTTGATATTCCAAGATTATCCGTTTACCACGCGTCAAATCATGTGTATTTATTTAATGATGCACGGTTATACCTCATACAAAGCAATGTCAGACAAACTTGCAATCAGTGTATCAGTCATAAAAAAAGAGATGCTCGACATTTACCGTATTTTTGGGGTTCAAAACCGGGAAATGCTGTATATTGCACTTTCTCAGTATAATCTTGTATATCCTGACTATGTAGAGAAACTTAAAGACTAGTTTTGTGTAAGTGTGGTATACTTCCTTAACAAGCGTTTGTAAAAAAACGTGTAAGGAAGCAAGATATGCCGAATATGATTGATTATCTAAAGTGGAGAGGTGATTTAACTTTCCAAGTATCAGAATTCAACGAGGTTGATAACCTCATTTTTTGTGACCTTTCATATCTTGTTTTTTCTGGTATGATTAGCGATTCATTTGCACACAGCATAAGCCTGCACGACCTTGCAGACAGCTATGCATCATCCAAACACACAAATAGTAAAACAAGCATAGGCATGCTAATTAATCCAAAGGTAGTAGAACTCCTTTCTATCGCTGGAGAATCCGAGCGTTTTAAGAACTGTATAGTCCGGGGCTACACAGATATTATCGACCCAAAAAAAGAAAAGCAATTTGCTGCCCTCACTTTTACGTACATGAAAAATAAGCATTTTATCGCTTTTAGAGGAACCGACGATACACTCATTGGATGGAAAGAGGATTTTAATATGGCTTTTCTAGATGCAATTCCATCACAGTTGGAAGCTGTACATTACACAAATAAGGCAATATCATCCTTGCGGGGTACTTTTATATTAGGCGGCCATTCAAAAGGAGGAAACCTTGCAGCCTACGCAGGAGCCTGTATTGATTCTAAAAATACAAAAAAAATTAGTGCAATATATAACAACGATGGGCCGGGTTTCCAGGAATCGATTTTAACCAAGCCTCATTTCCAGCGAATGACAAAGCTGCTGCAGACCTTTATTCCTCAATCTTCAATTGTGGGATTACTTCTGGAGCATGAAGAAGGATATACAATAGTCGAAAGCACCGAAGCTGGAATTATGCAGCACGACCCGTTTTCCTGGCAGGTACAGGGAAATAAATTTTGTGAATGTACATCTTTAACCAAGGAAAGTATTTTTCTTGACAAAACATTAAAAGCATGGCTTTCTCAACTACCTGCACAAGACCGTGAGCTATTCATAGATGCCTTTTTTAATATTCTTGAAACGACACAGGCGAAAACTCTTTCAGACCTTACAAGCAATTGGGTAAAGCATTCAGCAGCAATACTTAAGGCCTTTACTCAATTAGACAGCAGCACACGAGATGCTATTATTAAAGCTTTTCAGCTCCTCATAGAGGTTGCCGGTTCTGTAAAAAAACAACAGCATTAGGAAGCAAACAGTTTTAGAGGACGGCTCAACCCTACTGAGAAAGATTTGAAAAAAACTCTTCTACTTCTTTGTACGAATTCCTTCTTGCATAAACTTGGGGAGTAAAGAGTTTATTTGTAAATACATCATCACGTATCTTGAGTTCAGAAAAGTCATATCCGCGTTCTTGTAGAAATTCAAGAGCTGGTATATTTACTGTTTTTACAGCTAAGGAAGCAGGGCTATTGCCGCTAGAGTCTTCAAGCACAGCTCCCTCTGAAAGTAAAAAATCTACTGCATACGCATTACAAGAAAGAACCGCGGCATGTAACGGGGTAACAACGTAACCTTGTATGAGAGTTTCTTTTAAAATATTTGCGCCATTGAGAATGAGATATTCAACAAGACCATCATTATACGAAACTATTGCAGAAAGAAGCATGGAATAATTTCTTGAATCTGTATCATCAATTTCTATATCAAACTCTTTCATTACTTGAGCAATATCTTCATACGTCATAGAATTTACTTCTCGAATAAGCTTTTCTACCCTTGTAACATGGTCAAGTTTTTCTTGTAGATTGATTGTATCGTTTTCCAAATTTAGATTGATAAACACAGTTCTGTTGATACTTATATACACAGGTTTTGTATCTTTTGCGTATGTAAAATAGTAAGTTCTCTTTTCTTCAGAATGCATTTTAATTGGTGTCTTTGTATGTAATGCTTTGAAAGTAACGGGATTATAACTTATGGCAAAGGGATCTTCTGCCGGTGTAAATGAAAGGGAACCGTCTTTGGCGACACATATCAGCTCGATTACAGAATCAGCCAATGGTTCAAAAGCCAGCGCCCCTTCATTGATGAAGGTAAAATGAGCTTCCACGATTCTTTGATCTTTCTGAATGGGAGCAAAAACGTCCTTATTTTTTGTAATTTTTTTTAATCCGCTATTACATGTATCAAGACGAATACTCACATCATTTTGAATCAAATAATCGGCAGAATCCTTAACTGCTAAAGTAGTACAGGAATAAAGCAAGATAAAAACAACAAACATAGTTACTAATTTTTTCATGGTACGTTCCCTTTTTTTTAACTTTATCATTAAAAACAAATGGATTCAAGCAGAATAATTTGCCATTCTCATTAAAATAGCATATATTCATACATATGATTGCAGATATTTTACTGCTCGCCGGAGCAGGTTTAGCCCTATTAATAGGACTTGCGGGCTGTATAGTTCCCATAATTCCAGGAGTTCCCCTTGCTTGGGCGGGCTTACTCCTTGCATTTTTTTCATCAAAAACTCAGATTTCCTTTTCTCTTCTCATTATCTGTCTGATAACAGCAGTTGCGGTTTCTATTATAGACAACCTGGCACCAATCTTATTAACTAAGAAATCCGGAGGATCAAAGGCGGGAACAATAGGTGCAACATTGGGACTTATTGCAGGTATTTTTCTAGGTCCAATCGGGATTATTCTAGGTCCCTTTGCCGGTGCTTTCGTTGGCGAGCTTATGCATGACCGTAGTAATACTCAGCGTGCTTTTAAGGCCGCCATGGCAGCCTTTGGAGGTTTTCTCCTAGGTACTGGTATTAAGCTCATCAGTGTCGGCTTCTTTATTTGGATTTTTGTGAGAGCACTTATGTAGGTATCTTATTCCGTGTGCTCTTGTTTTTTTTAATAATTTTTACTACTATGCAAACAGCGGTCGCAACTACCCGCTTTAACAAAACAAGGAGATCTTTTCTATGAGTGCAACTCTTAAGGGTACCGTATCGGCGCCTGAACAGACAGCAAACTTGATTGCTGTTTCATCGATTGTCATCATTGCATTGTATGCTGCAGCCCAGATGATGGCAGATATTGGAAGCCTTAAAATAGGCTCTATTGCCGGTCTTAGTATAGACGGCGGGACATTTATCTATCCTATTACATTCACTATCCGCGATATGATCCATAAAAAACTTGGTAAAAAAGCTGCGCGAACCATAATTATTATTTGTGCGTTTATAAACCTTGTAATGGCTCTCTTTTTTGCTCTTCTTACCAAACTTCCATCAGATCCTTCATGGACTTTGCAGAACGAATTTGCTGCACTTCTTGGTCCTGTTTGGCGTATTGTTCTTGCTTCCATTGCTGCAGAACTTGTTTCAGAATTATTGGACACAGAGATGTATCATCTTTGGGTAACAAAAATAACCACGAAGTTCCAATGGGCCCGCGTTCTTTTTTCAAACATTGTGAGTATTCCGGTGGATTCGCTCATCTTCGGTCTTGCAGCATTTTCGGGGACTCTCCCGAGTGAGACTGTCTGGTCAATCATTCTTGCAAATATATTTGTAAAAGGAATCGTAACAATTATCAGCATTCCACTCATATACCTTGTATAAAAAAAATTCTTCTGGTTGACTGACAATATAGAAAAAAGCCCTAAAACCTGCATAAGTCTCAGGCTTCAGGGCTTTGTACCTTTGTATCAATAAGAACTATTAGGCTGCGCCATTACTTGGTACGGTAATAATGAATTTAGTACCCTTTCCTTTTTCAGATTGAAGCTTTATTGTTCCGCCAAGTTCCTTAACACGATCTTTTACGAGGTTCAAGCCGACACCGCGGCCTGCATACATGTCGCACTGTTCTGCTGTGCTGAAACCGGATGCAAAAATTATCTTTGTTAAGACTGCTTTATCTTTTGATTGGGCTTCGGATATAAGATGTTTAGTAAGAGCCTTTTGTGCAATCGCATCAAAATCTAAGCCCTTGCCATTATCGCGAAGTTCTATAACCATCACGCCGTCCTTTGTTTTAGCAGAGAGCTCAATTAAACCGACCTTTTCTTTACCTAACTCAATACGATACTCAGGGTCCTCAATTCCATGAAATACTGAATTACGCACAAGTTGTAAGAGTATTTCTTTTACAGCGCGGCGGTACTTACCATTAACAATAACAGGATCCACTTCCGATGCTTCGAACACAACCATCTTATGTCCTGATTCAGCGGCTTTTTCTGCAGTACGTTTAAGTAGTTCAATAAGAACAAATTCTTCCTGCATTCTTTGGGTTCCCTTAGTAAAGGAAGTGATCTTGTCGATAATTTCTTTAAAGGTATCTTTAACCTTCATAATACTTTCCAAATTAAAGGTTATACCAAGAACATCATCGAACGATACTTCATTTTCACTGTCACGGAAATTTTTTATTCGTTCTTCAAGATCATGCAGTTTGTTACTAAAACTGTCGAGCCCCAAAATTACAGCATTTGATTTTATAGCATGAATAGACTGATACATTTCGACCATGACCTGTCGTGAAGACATAGATCTGTTTTTAAGCACTGTATTAATTCTGCCGAATTCATAATCTGTATCTTCTATAAAGTCATTTAATACACGAGGTTCAACATGAATTACCTCAAACATTGTCTGCATTTCTGCCTGACGTTTGTCCTCTTCTTCAGAGAGCTGCTCCTGCAGTTCTGCTTCCTTGGTTGCATCAGTAATTGAGCAGAGAATAAATTTGTCGCCAGTATCACGTTCAAGCGAGGTAAACAAGGTTCGAAGCGTTTTAGTCTCTTTTGTTATAGGGTGAACAAACTTAAACTGATAAATTGGATTAATATCTTCGAGCATCTGAGCATCATAAGCTTTTCCAAGTACCATTGCGAAATAGTCTTTTAATGTATCCAGCTCTTTTTGTTTGACAGAAGCACTTAATAAATCAATGAATGAATGACCTTCAAGCTCAGTGTCCATAAGTACATCTTCCAGGGCCTTTGAATATTGTCCCTGTATTATGCCCTTTTCATCCATGAGAAATAAACCTACTTTAAGGTTATCTTTCATTGCAGTAATAGTATCTCTTTCTTCCTTCAGCTTTGCAGTAAGGTGCATAACCCACTTATCCTTAGTCATCTTAGTTTGCTCATATACCATGGTAAGCGCTGTAATAAGAACATAAACACTTAAAATACGGGATGCATATGCTTTTTCAAATACTATGGGAGAAAAACCGGGGAAGAGAGCACAAAAACCCATGAAAATCCAAAGTAGTATTGAAAGTGCAGTACCAAATTTAATCCCGAGCAAAAAGACAGCCATCATGGGGAAGGTAAACGACCAGAAAATTCCTGAAAGGGCAGTTCCGCCTCCATAGAAGAAGAATCCGCACAAAATACCAAAAGGAATAACCGTCATAAAGCCGGAAATTAAAAAAGGTGCGTTTGTTCTAAGAATAATAAAAGCGGCAACCGTCGTTAATCCCATTACAAAGTCGACAGATGCTTCCACGTTGTTCTGAATTCGAAAATTACTAAAAGCAAACCCGAAAAGAAGCGAACCTCCCATAAAAATGAGAAAGTTCAAAATAATATAACGAACAACAATATCCATATTTTTTTCATCACGTACAGCATAATACTTGCCGCTCGAAATGATATTTAAAAATATGTTCATTTTTTCTTTTGCCATGATTATACCCCTGCTGAACCGGATTCTATTGCAAGTAGTAAACAGAATGATTCTTTATCAAATATCTTAAAAGGAATACAAATAATTCTAGCCTGATCATTCGGCCAGGAAATAGTATGATTTTGACCTCTAATTATAGTAGGGAGCGATATAACAAGGCGGAACATTTCTTCCAGTCCGCGCTTTGCATTACCGGCAATAATATTTATTATTTCTCCAATTGCATCTATAACTTCATCATCAATATCCTTGTGAGGAGATTCAGTGAGCATTTCTGTTAATCGTAATGCCAATATTTTTTTCATCGATATAACCACAGCACCGCGGGCTTCTCCTGTTAATCCTATAACAGCAGAAATATCCCAGTCATGGGTATCTTTTTTATCCATAAAATACGGCCGTTCTGCAACGAGATCTGCCCCCACAAAATCCTTAAATACA
>CAZLNE010000023.1:0-24473 GCA_964560975.1 uncultured Treponema sp.
GTAACCATGAAGAGTCTGCTTGAATCAGGTGTACATTTTGGTCACCAGGTTAAGCGTTGGGATCCCCGTATGAAAAAGTACATTTTTGCTGAACGCAACGGGATTCACATTATTGATCTGCAAAAAACAATTGTTGCAATCAAGGATGCATATAGTGCAGTCCGCAAAGTAACATCTGATGGAAAATCAGTTTTATTTGTAGGTACAAAAAAACAAGCACAACAGGCAATTGCAAAAGAAGCAGAAAGATGCGGAATGTTTTTTATTAATAACCGCTGGCTTGGCGGTATGCTTACAAACTTTACCACAATTAAAAAATCCCTTTTACGTCTTAAAAAACTTGAAAAAATGGAAATTGACGGTACATTTGAAAATTTGACCAAAAAAGAAATTTCCGGAATTCAAAAAGAAAAAGCAAAACTTGAAAAAAACCTCGGCGGTATTAAAGAAATGAAAGAACTGCCGGGAATTATTTTCATCATCGATACACATAAAGAAGCTATTGCTGTTGCAGAAGCAAGAAGAATGGGTATTCCAATTGTTGCAGTAGTTGATACAAATTGTAACCCGGAGGGTATTAACTATCCAATTCCTGGAAATGATGACGCTATTCGTGCAATCACCCTTTTCACTTCAATTATTGCAAACTCTGTAATCGAGTCTGATAACGAAACAGGTCTTAAGATTATTGAAGATTTACAAGATGATGACGAAGAAGTACTCGATGGTTCAGTAGCTGGTGCTAATGAAGAAGAAATAATTGATTACAGCAACTATACACCAAATGAAGTAAAGGAAGAAGACAAAATTGTTGAAGCTGAAGCTGATGATGAACTCATCGACGAAGATAAGCTTTACGAATAGTCTCATTTAATTTGTTTTAGGAGAAATATATGGAAATTAAAGCAGCAGAAGTTAAAGCCCTGCGTGATAAAACCGGCGCTGGAATGATGGAATGTAAAAATGCCCTCGTACAATGTAACGGTGACGCAGCAGCTGCAGAAAAATTATTAAAAGAAAAAGGTCTTGCAGCAGTTGAAAAACGTGCAAATAGAGCTACTTCAGAAGGACGCGTTTTTATTAAAACAAATGGTTCTAAACTTGTAATCACTGAGATTACCTGTGAAACAGACTTCGTTTCAAAGAACGCAGATTTTATTCAAGTAGGCGAAGCAATTACTCAGAAAGCATTAGATAATAACATCAGCAGTGTTACAAAAGAATTATCAGATATGCTCTTGGACCTTGCAACAAAGATCCGCGAGAATATGATGATTAAGAGACTTGAGCTTATTGACATTCCTGCAGGAACCGCTTGTGCAACATATATTCACAGCGATGCTAAAACCGGTGTTGTTATACTTATAAACGCAGATCCTGCAAGTGCAGCACAAAATGCAGTTTTAAAAGAATTTGCATATGATTGCTGCCTTCACATTGCAGCTTTCACACCTGCTTATATTAAAAAAGAAGATGTTGATGCTGCATACATCGAAGAACAGAAAGACATTTTTACAAAACAAGTAGCAGAGCTCAACAAACCTGAAAACGTAAAAGCAGGTATTGTTCAGGGAAAGATTTCTAAACATCTTGCTGATATTTGCTTTGTTGATCAGCCCTTCGTAAAAGACGATAAGGTAAGTGTTTCTAAGAAGATGGAACTAGTTGCAAAAGAAATTGGTGCAAAACTAACACTTTCTAAAGTAGTAACCTACCTCTTAGGAGCATAATTAGCTAAAGGGCTGTCAATGTAAATCATTGAGAGCCCTTTATATAATAGCGAAAAAATAGGGAGATTTACCATGGCAGATATTCAAAGTTCCATAGATAGAATGAACAAAAGCATTGCAGCCCTAAAAGATGAATTTGTTACAATACGCAGCGGTCGAGCATCGGCTGCTATTTTTGATAGGGTACGTGTAGATTACTACGGAGAAAAAGCACCTTTAAATCAGGTTGCAAATATTTCTATACCTGAAGCACGATTAGTTGTGATTATGCCTTTTGATAAAAGCTTGATTTCAGAAATTGAAAAAGCTATTCAAAAAGCAGATTTAGGATTAAATCCTTCTAATGATGGTAAGGTTATAAGAATATCCATACCACCGCTGACAGCAGACAGACGCAAAGATCTTGTAAAGCAGGCTAAAAACATTGCAGAAAACAGCAGAGTTGCAATTAGAAATATTAGACGTGATGGTAATGATGAACTTAAAAAAAATCAAAAAGATGGATTAATCACTGAAGACGATTTAAAATCATCAGAAGAAGCTTTACAAAAAGCTACAGATAAATGTATACAAGATATAAATAAATTGCTTGAAGATAAAGAAAAAGAAATTTTGGAAGGCTAATGCCGTATTCTAACATTGTAAGCTCCTTGCCTGTTCCCAACCATGTTGCAATAATAATGGATGGGAACGGCAGATGGGCTAAAAAAAGTAATTTTCCGCGAACAAAAGGACATAAAGAAGGCCTTGAAACTGCAAAAAAAATAATCAAGGCTGCCCGTTCTCTCGGGATTAAGTATGTAACGCTATACACCTTTTCTACAGAAAACTGGAAACGAACTCAAGAAGAGGTTGGTTTTTTAATGAATTTAATTACAACCCATTTACGGGCGGAATTCGATTTTTACCGTCAAAATGAGGTTCGTGTACAATATATAGGAGACCTCAAAGGACTACCCCAGGAAGTTCAAAGAGAGATTACAAACACCGTCGAGGACTGCAAAAACTTTAAAGGTATTACCGTAGTACTTGCAATAAATTATGGCGGAAAAGATGAAATTATAAGAGCCATTAAAAAGCTGCCAAATACTGATACAATAACCGAAGAGGGTTTTTCACAATTTCTCGATCTTCCAGAACTTCCTGAAACAGATTTAATCATTAGAACTGGGGGAGAAAAAAGGATAAGCAATTTTCTTCTTTGGCAGAGCGCTTATACTGAATTACTATTTTCAGATACCCTTTGGCCTGATTACACAGAAAAAGAGTTTTTATCGCATATAGAAGAATTTCAGCAAAGAAACAGACGTTTTGGATCTGCATAATAAAGGAAGATGAATATGAGCAAACTAGTACAAAGACTTTTAGTTTTCTTTATTGGTGTCCCCCTTGTACTGTCAATGGTTTTTATTAATTATAGTAATCATCTCATTCTTCATGTAGCAATACTTATTGTAACTATGATTGCAGCTATAGAAATGTATGGATTACTTTCCGTACATAATTCAATGCAGCCTAGAATTTTTGTTGGAGCTCTTACATTCTTTCTGCCTCTTACAGGTTTTCTCTGTGCATATCTTTCATTATCGTTTGAATTATTGACCTATGTTTTAGTTTTGGTATTACTCCTAGTTTTACTTTACGAGGTCTTTTTTCCAGATAAAGATAAAGAAGAGCCTTTTGCTCTTTCCAACAGCAGAATATCTTCAAGTTTTTTATTAGTATTTTACTGCGGTTTTCTAGTTACCTTTATTTCCCGCATGACAGTGTGGGCTCATTCCACCGAATATTTGGCAGTGTTTCTAGCAATGGTCTTCGGCTGTGATTCTTTAGCCTGGTGTTTCGGCATGTTATTCGGCAAGGGTAATAGAGGTATGTTTCTTGTAAGCCCAAACAAAAGCATAGCAGGGTTTGCAGGCGGAATCGGGGGAACAATAGGCATTGGTTTACTAGCATGGAAAATTTTCCCGGAAGCTTTTCAAGGCTCAATAACTAAAGTAATCATTTTAGGATTAGTGTCATCATTATCCTCAATTTTAGGAGATTTAATTGAATCGGTATTAAAACGGTCTGCACATTATAAGGATTCGGGAAATGTAATTCCAGGCAGAGGCGGTATTCTAGATTCAATCGACTCAATACTCATACTAGCACCTGTATACTATATAGCAATTCAATTATTATACGGAATCTAATTTATGAAAAAAAAAGTACTAGTACTCGGCTGCACTGGTTCAATCGGAACAAGCACTCTTCATATTATTCGCAGTTTTCCAGACCTCTTCGAAACTGCAGGATTATCATCATTTACGAGAGAAGAAGAATTACTAAAACTATCGAAAGAGTTTAACTGTAGTAACATATATTTTCCAAACACTACATTATCCATTGAAGAATTCATAAAACAAACACACGCCGATATTGTGGTTAATGGAATATCAGGCGTTGCAGGATTATTACCAACAGTATCTGCATTACAATCTGGTATGGATGTAGCTCTTGCAAACAAAGAAACAATCGTTACCGCAGGAAAACTAATTCTTGATTTAGCGAAAAAAAATAATAAAAAAATTCTTCCAGTAGATTCTGAACATTCTGCAGTTTTCTCACTCATTGAGAATTTTGGGACTGACTCTGTTAAGACTATTATTCTGACTGCTTCAGGCGGTCCATTCAAAAACATGGATTCTCAGCTCCTAAGTAAAGTAAAACCAAGTGATGCTTTAAAACATCCAACTTGGAACATGGGAAAAAAAATAACCATCGATTCTGCAAGCCTTGCAAATAAGGGACTGGAAGTCATTGAAGCAAGCATACTTTTTAACAAAAAAGCTGATGACATTAAGGTTGTAATACATCCTGAGAGCATTGTACATTCTTTAATTCAAACAAAGGATGGAATTCTATATGCACAACTGTCCCCGCCTGATATGCAGCATCCTATATTAACAGCCCTCGCCTACCCTGCATATATACCTAATAATCTTGAACAACTGGATTTAACTAAACAGTTTTCTTTATCCTTTAGGCCGCCGCGATTTGATGATTTTCCGATGCTTTCTTTGGCATATGAGACGATTAAACTAGGCGGATCTTACTCCATTGTATATAATGCAGCAAATGAAGTTGCTGTCCAGGCTTTTTTACAAGAGAAAATTCTATTTACTGATATTGCCTCAATCACACAAAAGGTATTAGATACTGATTGGAGTATGAATTGTACCGATTTTACAAATGTTGTGGAAATTGATGCATTAGCCAGAAGAATAACAGGAGATTTGATTTGTCTATAGTTTTAGGAATTTTAGGGTTAAGCCTCATAGTTTTTATTCATGAATTAGGTCATTATATAGCCGCGCGAATCTCTGGAGTAACCGTTGAAGCCTTTTCCATTGGAATGGGTCCTGTCATAGTACATAAGCAAATTGGTCTTACCGATTATAGGCTCTCTCTTATTCCTATAGGCGGGTATTGTGCAATGAAAGGACAAAAGGATTTTCAGCTTGCATTAGATGAAAAACTTGAAGCAATTAAAGGGGATCCGGATTCATTTTATGGCGGAAATCCTTTAAAACGAATTTTTATTTCTCTTTCGGGACCATTTTCAAATATGATATTTGCCTGTCTCGCCTTTACTGTTATCTCGATGATAGGCTATACCTATTTTACTACTCCAAGTAAGATAATACTTGCTAATGAAGTATATACTGAAATAAATTCAAGTGCTCAGAATGCAGGTCTGCGTTCTGGAGATAGGATCTTATCGATAGATGGGAAAAAGGTATCATATTTTTCAGAAATTTCGGAAATAATTACCCTTTCAGCCGGTGAAATATTGGAATTTGTTATAGATAGAGACGGCGAGATTCTAACCTACTTTGTTCCAGTTTCTCTAGATACATCCACAGGAGCAGGTAAAATTGGAGTTATTAACTGGGTGGAGCCCAAAATTTCTTTCATAGAACCAGACTCTCCTGCAGCTATCGCAGGGTTTCTTAGCGATGATAAAATTGTCGCCGTGAATAATATAGAGGTCAGAAATACCATAGAAGTCCAAAAGGCTCTTTCAGAACTTTCTAGTGTTCACTTTACCGTTTTACGAGGTAATGATAAAATAAATCTTTTTCTTAACATACCCTCTGCAGGCGAAAACTCAGTTTCTCTAGGCATACAATTTTCAGTACTCGAAGTACAATCTACAACTTATAGTTTTTTTCCTGCACTTGTCCAAGGAACAAAAGAAGCATTTAGAATGCTGGGAATAACAGTTAAAAGCATAGGTTTGTTATTTAAAGGAGTGGATGTTAAACAGGCAGTATCAGGTCCAATAAGAATAACGGTTATGCTTGGCGACACTGTTAAAACCGGTTTTTCACAGGGCGCATCTGTCGGATTTGTTACCGCTTTAAACTTTCTTGCGCTCATTAGTGTATCTTTGTTTTTAATGAATTTGCTGCCCATTCCAATACTTGACGGCGGCCTTGTTTTATTTGCATGTATTGAAGTTATTCTTCGCAGGCAGGTATCCCCTAAATTACTGTATTATATACAATTTGTAGGGTTAGCTATTATTCTTTTTATATTTGTTTTTGCGCTCATAGGAGACGTATCATACTTACTTACATTATGAGGTTAATTTAATGACTAAAAAAATCGGTATATTACTACTTATATTAATTTCTACTTCTCTCTTTGCTCAAAAGCAGCTTTCAACACAACCGCATACAGGACCTGTAACAAGCCTTGTCCAAAAAGGTGATTACGTTTTTTCAAGCGGAGAAGACGGTTTCGTTGTCCGCTGGGATCAAAATGGACTAGGTGATCATTTACAAGTTTCCGACATTGCAATAAAAAAAATTGATATTTCTCCCGATGGAAGATTAATTGCCGTCTATGAAAGCGATGAATTCTCAATACATAGAATATCAGTGTGGGATTGGAAAACAAAAACAAGAAAATATGCTAAGCGGTTTACTGATACCGTATTATCACTTTCTTTTTCACATAATGGCACCTATTTAATGATTGGATTGTCATCTTCAGATGGCCTTGTATTTCTTGATGCGGAATATGGTATTGCAATGCAGTTAATCAAGGATCAAACTAGTGTTGTAAGCCTTTGTGAAACTAGTAAATCAGAATCATCTGCTGTTGTATATTCAACAACAGGTTCTTTACTGTATGTAAATCTAAAAACTGGACTTACAACACAAAAACTGACTACAGAATCAGGATTAACTAAACCTGCTTTTGCAGATCCCAATAAGAATTACTTCACCGGTTTCAAAAATGGTAAGCTTTATATTGTTTTTTCCACTACAGGAAAAACACTTGCATCATTTACAGCTAAAAATCCTTTAATGATTACAGGAATAAGTAACTCGAATTTTTCTTACATTGAAGAGACTGGCAAAAATACCTATGCTGTAAAACAGGTCTCACTCGAAAAGGGTGAGTTTCAATTCAAGCCGCTTGTAACCAGCACGTTCACTATTGATTCTCAGCCATCCTTCATAGCGCCTCTCAATAATAAACTCATAATAGGATCAAAAGAAGGAACAATTTACAATACAGATTTTACACTTCAAACTGAAACAAATAATGCTGTAAAAATTACAGAATCCTTATACGATAAAGTACTTGATATTGAAGTTATACATACAAATTTCTACCTTCTAACTAAAAATGCAATATCAGTGGCGAATATATCATCATCACCAGAAGTAGTATTTTCTAATAATGGATATACCAATATTACAGCGTATGGTTCTTCATTAATTCTTTGGTCCAAAGGACAGCGGCAGCAGGTTAAAATGATTAATACCCTTACCGGAGAGACAAAAGAACTATTTATTCCAAGAATAGGTATTGAAACTCTCAGGGTTTTTGATGATTCGCTTGTATGTGTATTAGGTAGTACAACTGTTCTTCATTATAATTTATTATCAAATAAAGAAACTACATTATATACAGGAACTGGACTGCAGGATGCTGTTCTCTATTCAGAAGATAGTATGTTTGTATCCAAGACTGCAGCTACAAATCCCAAAACTCCATTAATAGAAATAAATACAAAAACAAAAGAGACAGTTATGCTGCCGGTTTCAGGAGATGTTATTTTCTCTTTGGCAGTAGATAGAAATTCTATGCAGAGTGCAATATATGGTGTAAGTATTTCTACAAGTAACAACAGTAAACGCACAGAAATCTTCTCATTTAATCCGGAAAGAAAAACGTATAGCGCAATATTAAAATGGGAGGATGAAGATACACAAGCTTTTACCAGCGTCATTAATACAATTTTATACACAAACATTGGAAAAACTAATATAAGAAATTTGGACATGACAACACGAAAGAGCCTAAGCTTGGAAAGATCTGCTTCCCTTCCTGTTAAAGTAAAGGGAGCCTCAAAAGAGCTGCTTGTTTTAAATAAAGATGGAAGTGTATCGTGGTATTATGAAACAAGTGAAAAGAAAGTGTCTGATTGGTGTATTACGAAAGATGGTTACTGGCTTGAGTTTTGAGAGGGATTATCAAACTTAGTATACTGAGGAAAAAACAAAAGATCCAATATTCCTGTCGGCCCGTTTCTCTGTTTCGCTAAGATGAGTTGCGTATCTATAGTTAGATTTTTTTGATCTTCCGAAGAAGCTGTTGTTCTTTCCCTGTGCAAGAACATGACAACGTCTGCATCCTGCTCAATAGAACCAGATTCACGCAAATCTGCCAAAGAAGGCTGTTTTCCTTCAGAGTCGCGTCTTACCTGAGACAATACAACAACAGGTATTTGAAGTTCACGGGCAAGACTCTTTAATGATCTTGATATTTCTGCAATCTGTTCATGGCGAGGTATTGAGGTGTTTTCACTTGTTATAAGTGTAATATAGTCAATGAAAATAATTTTAACATCATACTGAACCTTAACCCGTCTAGCTAAGGCTCTCAAGTCCAGTAATTTCATATTCGGTGTATCAACAATATAAAGAGGTGCTTCATAAATACGGCCTGCTGCATTTTGAAGTTTTTGAAAATCATCCAGGGTCAGCCTGCCTGTTCTCAAGAATTCTGAACGGATTCTTGCTTCCTGTACGAGTAAGCGTTCAGTAAGCTGCATATCTGACATTTCTAATGAAAAGAACGCTGTTGGAATTTTTTTAGTAATTGCTATATGCTGGGCCATCGATAAGGCCATTGCAGTTTTACCAATTGAAGGGCGGGCACCAAGAATAATAAGTTCTGAATTCTGAAAACCGCTTGTCATTCTGTCAAGTTCATAAAAACCAGTTTCAACACCTGTAATTGCCGTTTTATTTTTATAAAGAGTATCTATCATCTCTATAGCTCGGTTTATGAGTTCAGGTGTTGTTTTTATAGTATGAGATGAATTTGAATCAGTTAAGTTAAATATTTCTTTTTGAGCTTCTTCTAATGCAGACCGGGAGTTAATTGTTTCATCATGAGACTGCATTACTAAATTTGCAGAAAGTTTAATTAAATCCCGTCTAACAGCCTGATCGAGAACAATCTTTGCATAATATTCAACATTAGCACTCGTAGGTACTGTATCTGTAAGTGAAGCTATATAAGAAGAACCGCCTGATGAATCTAAATCGCCTGTAGAACGCAACTCTTCAATTATAGTAAGAATGTCGCCACGCTGTCCCTTATTAAAAAGCGATAATATTGCGGTAAATACTTTTTGATTTTGTAATGAATAAAACCTGTCGGGACGTAAGTAACGAATTACTGTCCCGACAGATTCCCAATCAAGTAATAAGGCTCCCAGTGTAGCTTGTTCAGCTTCAAGATTATGCGGCGGAACCTTATCCTTTAGGGAAAAAGAAGACACTGTACAGCCTCTTAGTTTGATGCCTTTGTATCAGAAGCAGCGTGTGCTTCAGAGTGTTTACCATCTTCCTGTTTTTCTACAACAATATGGAGTTCTGCGATGGTAGATTCATATAAACGAATTGTAACTGTGTATTTACCAAGATTCTTAATTGTCAGGCCGGGAACATCAATTTTCTTTCGTTCAATTTCGAAACCATCTTTGTGTAAAGCTTCTGCAATTGTCTGACTAGTAACAGCACCATACAGTTTACCGTTATTACCTGCGGGCATGTAAATTGTAATAGTATGTGCGCTAAGCTTATCTTTAAGACTTGCACAGTCCTTTCTCTTTGATTCTTTTTTAGCTTCTAATTCTTCTTTTTTACCTTCAAAATAAGCTACTGTAACTTCATTGAATGGTAATGCTAAATTTCTAGGGAAAAGATAGTTTCTTGCATATCCATTAGCTACTACCTTTACTTCACCTTCTTCACCAAGATGTTTTACATCTGAATTAAGAATAACTTTCATTTTCAAGCTCCTATACTATAAAAACCGTTACCAGGAGTGGGATCGGTTCTGTTAAATTGAATAGCCGGCATGCGGCAACGTTGTTTATATAATTCTTTATTCTGTAACAAAAGGAAGAAGACAAATTGCGCGTGCTCTCTTTATTTCAAGAGCAAGACGTCTCTGGTGTTTTGCACAAGTTCCGGTTATACGGCGTGGAAGAATCTTTCCTCTTTCAGTTGTAAAACGGCGAAGACTGTCTGCATCCTTATAATCAATTTTAGCTTTCTGTGCGCAGAATCTGCAAACCTTTTTGCGGAAAAATGATTTTCCTTTTGATCTAGGTGCTCTCTCATCTGCATCCTTCATAACATCCTGCATTTGAACATCTGGTGTTGTATCAATATCTTTAATCATTTCATCTGACATATAAAACTCCTTAGTTTAGTCACTTGTATTCCTAGAATGGAATATCTTCGGGAAAACCTGAATCCGCACTGAAAGCAGAAGGATCATATTGATCTTGTCCTGCATCATACCGCGGCTGATAGGATGCATTGCGGTTACCTGCAGGCTGGTTATTTCCGTACCCCTCGTTGCTTCCCTGTATAGTAGAAGCACCGCCGGAACCTTGAGCGCCGCCTAATAACTGCACATTCGATGCAGAAATAACAACCTTACTTCTAGGCTGTCCATCCTGCTCCCATCGATCCTGACGTAATTCCCCTTCAACAGCAATTTGTTTACCTTTGAGTAAGTAAGGCTTCAAAGCTTCTGCAGTTTTACCATAAAGGTTTACTTCAAAAAAGCTTGCTTCTTCTACCCATTGGTCACCGTTTTTTCGGCGTCTATTAACAGCTATGGATATATTGGATATTGCAAACCCTGCAGATGTATATTTTAATTCAGCATCACGGGTAAGGCGTCCAACTAGGATTACATGATTTACATCAGCCATAACTGTCTCCTTACCTTATTCTTCTATATGAACGAACATAAATTTTAAAAGATTTACATTCAGTTTTAACTGGCGGTCAATATCAACTACCTTTGCAGGATTAACCTTAATATTTAATAGTAAAAAACGTCCTCTATTACGTTTTTTTACTTCATAACAAAGATCTCTGTCACCGTAAGATTCTTCGCTTTCGATCTCGGCACCAAACTCGCCTAATACAGTGCGTGCTGCGTCAAGACCTGTCTTGTACAAATCTTCTTCAATTGGGAAGATTGTCATTAATTCATACTTTCTCATTGTATACTCCTTATGGATTTCGAAGCAGTTTTATAAAAACCGCTCCAAGGGGTTCTATAATAATATCAAATTTGCAGGCTCTGGTCAATACATATGGAAGTCATAGACTAAAGATTCATTTTTTTCTATAATCTATAGTGTATGATACATTGTGATTGTTTAATTACAGGTTCAGGTCCTGCAGGCTTAGGTGCAGCTTTTGCACTTCTTGAGACAAAACCTGACCTGAACATAGTATTGATTGAAAGCCAAGAAATTTCCTCCGGCGGATTACGGAATGACTGTAAAATGAACTTTACTTTTCCGGTAGGCTTTCCCTTGGAATACTGGACAATAGATCAGGCAGAACCATACTTAACACGTATTGAGCAGTTTCTCCAGCCGGATATTTTAGATAAGGTTAACCTTACCACATACGAAAAACGCGCTGAAAAAATAGGAGTTCAATTACTGAATATACGGCAGTCACATCTTGGAACAGACGGCGGTATTAAGCTAATAAAAAGACTTATATCAGACCTCTATGATAAAGGTGTCACAATTTCCTTTGGGGAAACTCTTATTAGTACAGATGAAACTGCACATATTGCCATAACAAATAAGCAGGAAATTTCATATAAATCGCTCATCGTTGCTCCAGGAAGACATGGATTTGACTTTTTACGCAAGTTCATGGAAAAAACCGGTATTCCATATAAGGATAACAGCATTGATGTTGGTGTACGCCTTGAAACCCGGGAAGAACACTACCCTATTGTAAGGGATTATTATGATCCAAAATTTCTTTTCCCTGAAAATACCAGAACTTTTTGCACTAACTCCGGGAGCGCTCACGTAGTTCAGGAAAAATACACCACTTCTAAGGGAGATGTGTACTATAGTGTAAACGGACATGCATATTCAGATAAATTAAAACCCACAGGGCTTGTCAATTTTGCAATGCTTCGAACAGTTGCCTTCACTGAACCTATAGCCTCAGGACAGGATTATGCTGAATATCTGGGTTCGTTAGCAATGCTGACAGGCGGAGGCCACCCCATTATGCAAAGGGTCGGGGACTTCCGAATGAGAATTCGAAGTACCACATCCAACTTGAATTCAGATCTCTATGATTTTGAACCAACATTAAAATCAGCTACTCCCGGTGACATTTCATTAGCAATGCCGTCCAAATTTCTTGATTCTATTTGGAGAGCAATGAAGAGACTCGATACTATTATTCCAGGATTAATGCACCCAAGCACTATTATGTATTACCCAGAAATAAAACTGTATGCAAATAAACCGGTTTTTATTAATAATTATTTTATGTCTGCCCAGGATATTTACCTCGTTGGAGACGGAGCTGGAACATCCCGCGGAATAACAGGGGCATGGGCATCCGGCATGAGGGCAGCAGAAGGAATACTAAATAATCTATGAGAATTAATGGCGGTGTTTTAAAAGGGCGGATAATTCAATGTCCTGACGGTGTAATTCGCCCTGCAATGGACAAAATGAAAGAATCTGTGTTTTCTATCCTAGGAAATCTCGATGGGAAATCATTTTTGGACCTTTTTTCAGGCTCAGGCAGTATAGCCTTAGAAGCTGCTTCCCGCGGTGCTGATCCGGTGTGGCTCGTAGAAAAAGATACAATAAAAATAAAAACATTGCTGAACAATGTAAAAATTGCCCCTAATCAGATTATTTGTAAATTTATGGCTGTCGAGCTTTTTATTAAAAGAAATAAAGAACAATTTGATATAATATTTTGCGATCCTCCCTTTCCCTATAAATTTCATGAAGATTTAGTAGGTATGTGTGCAAGAGAAAAAACATTATCCGAAGATGGAATTCTAATTATTCACAGACCAAGCGAGCGTAAAATGCCAGAGACTATAGAAAACCTAGAGAGGGTTGATCAAAGAATTTTTGGCCGTTCAATTGTAGATTTTTATAAAAAACGAGCTTGACTATTTGATGAAATGCGTTAATATTGTAGGTAATGGTTTTGTATGAACAAAAAGTTACTAAATGCATTTGAAAAACATGTAACCTCAGAAGGTTTTATTAAGACCGCAGATGAACCGGTTAAAACATTAACATCTGAACAAAAAGTTATCTTGAACCGAAAAGGAAACATTCTTTATAACCAAGGTGATTATCATAATGCTCAAAGGCTATTTATAACGACAGGTTATTCTGACGGTTTGACCAGAATCGGTGACACTTATATGGAATCTAATAAAGAGTTACGTGCATTAAAACTGTACTGGTTAGCACACAACAAAAGAAAATGTGAACCACTTATTAGTAAAACAGCAGGTTTACTCTCAATGCTAATTAATGAAGAGGAATAAAGATGGATGATTTGTTTTCTACTCTTATGCATCAAGAAGAATTAAATTCCGACATACCGGCAGAAAATGCCGATGCAGATCCTAAAACTCAACAAATTTCAGAACTCTCGAAAAAAGGATACCTTTTATTAAAGGAAAATAAAGTAGGAGAAGCAAAGGATGCTTTTTCACAAATTCTTGCCTTAGATGATAACAACAACTACGCTCTTGTAGGTCTTGGAGATTCAGAACGCAAGCAAAATCATTTTAGGGATGCAATTGACTACTACTCTAAATGCTTATCCTTCCATCCTGGAAATAATTATGCTCTTTTTGGTCTTGCAGATTGTTATAAGGCTCTCAATCAATTTCATAAAGCTATTGAGATATGGGAGCAATATCTTATACATGATGATAGAAATATTACAGTGCTTACTCGCGTTGCTGATGCATACCGTAAAATTCGCGACTTCAAAAAGTCTAAAGAATTGTATTTGAAAGTACTCGATATGGAAGAAAATAATGCTTATGCGCTCATAGGTCTTGGACATCTTCATTATGATTTTAAGGAATACCGGGATGCCTTGTATTATTGGACCAGAATGCTTGATCTAAATGACAGTGCAGTTGATATAAGAGTATTAACCTCGATTGGCAACTGTCATCGAAAACTTAAAACCTTTGATAAGGGTGTAATTTATTTCGAAAGAGCCCTTGAAATGGATCCTAATAATTTTTATGCACTATTCGGACTTGCTGACTGCTACCGCGGTATGAACCAGCAGTTCAGGTCGATTGAATACTGGAACAAAATTCTTGAAATTGACCCTAGAAATAAAGTTATACTAACCCGTGCTGGTGATGCTTACCGCAGCACAGGCGATTATGACACCGCTACCGCGTATTATGAAAAAGCTTTAAATATTGAGTTCGATATCTATGCAGTATTAGGATTAACACTCATAAGCAAGGGACAGGGTAAATACGAAGAAGCCATAGAAAGTTTAACAAGACTTATGCAGGCTGATCCTAAAAATTACAGGCTTTATATAGATCTTGCAGACTGCTATATGAAATTAAATCAGAAAAATAAAGCAATTGATATTCTACATGATTTCCAAAAAACCGGCATCCGAAGTCAGGCTGTTACTGAACTACTTGAGAAGATTCAAAGCGGTCAAGTCTCTTAATGAGTACTAATGTGCAAGAGTTAATGCCTCTATCGGGACTTTTACCAGAAGAAATTCACGCCCTTATTCCAGACGAGCCATTTTACCGAGCTAAGCAGATTTTCAAATGGATTTCTGAAGGTGCTACAACATTTTCAAGCATGACAAACCTAAGTAGTCCACTAAGAGACTCATTATCTGCAAGGTTTACTATTCGAAGCACACGAATTGAACAAAAACTCGCCGACCCGGATGGGACTATCAAACTTCAATTAGCTTTAAGCGACGATTATTGTGTAGAGACAGTACTCCTTATTGATTCAGAAAATAGGAAAACAGCCTGTGTATCGTGCCAAGTTGGGTGTGCTATGGGATGCGCTTTTTGTAAAACCGGCACACTTGGTCTTGCCCGCAATCTTAGTACACATGAAATTGTTGAACAATTCTTTTTTCTAGAACAGGAAGCCGGTACATTAGACAACATAGTCTTCATGGGCATGGGAGAACCTATGCATAATCTTGATGCAATTAGAAAATGCATAGCTATTTTAACGCATAAAGACGGAAGAAATCTGTCTTCAAGAAGGATTACTATATCTACCGCAGGCATTGTTAAAGGAATTTATGACCTGGCTGATAATGGGCCTCCAGTTCGCTTGGCCGTTTCTTTAACGACTGCTGATCCCGTACTAAGAGAAAGGCTCATGCCTGTAACAAAAGGTAATCCGATTGAAGAATTAAAAAAAGCTATAGCCTATTTTATTGAAAAAACAGGCAAACGGTGCACTCTTGAAGCAGCCTTACTTGGCGGTGTAAATACTAACAATGAACAAGCAGAAATTCTCTCATCCTTTGCACAGGGTTTAGATACTCATGTAAATGTTATTCCCTGGAATCCAGTACATGATCTGCCTTTTACTGAACCATCTCGAAACGAATGTTATCGTTTTATCTCAAAACTTAAGGAACTTGGAATCAACGTAACCATGAGAATGAAAAGAGGCGAAAAAATAGGCGGTGCGTGCGGCCAATTAGGGAAAATAGAGGTTGATAAAAAATAGGAATTATGTATAATGATTCTTTAAGAGGTTGCACATGGAAAAGAAAATATACGTTGCGGGCATGTCCTGTGATGAATGTGAAAAGAAAGTCAACGCTGCAGTTGGCGCAATTCAGGGTGTTAAGACTTGTACAGCTAATGCAATGAAGGCACAAGTGCTCGTTGATTTTGATGAAAGTGTACCGGGGATAGAAGATGCAATGAACAAGGCCATAGTAGGCTGCGGATACGACGTTCTTGGTTAATTGTTTGTTTATGTTATAACGCTTTCTTTTTTATTTATTAAATAGTCAAATATTACAAAAAGAATAACACCAAAGGTAACCGACAAATCTGCTACATTAAGCACTCCCGTTCTAAGGTTGCCAATACCAAAGTTTAAAAAGTCGACTACTGTAAAGTTATGTATAATTCTGTCTATAAGGTTGCCTAAACCGCCTCCAATAATCGTAGACAGAATTATACATCTACTTATATATTTTTCCTTTATCATACACCAGAAAATACCAAACAAACAGACTGCCATAGGTAAAACCAACATTACTATTGCTTTTAGTACACTATTAAAATTAGAACCGAAACTTAAAAAGGCACCGGTGTTTTCTGCATACGTTAACACCACGAGATCGTTAAAAAAAGATATTGGTACCTTATGTTGTAAGTAATTAATAGCAAGAAGCTTCGTAATCTTATCAAGCAGATAATTAGCGAGTATAACTACGATACTTATAACAATGAATTTTCTTCTTTGAAAAATGCTCTTAAAATTCTGCTCTGCCATGTTCTACCTTTCTTGCTCTAGACTTATTTACGGGTATTTCCGAACCATGAATCATCTTCTAAAAGATTTTTCGAAAAATCCTCTAGATTAAAAACATAGCTTTTTGAAAGACTTCCTGAAACCAGTTTAAGCTTTGAAAGCCCCTCATCAGTTTGTACAATGAATCCTTCAGTATCTTTTTGAGAAAAAGTTCTAAAAATATCTTCAATAGTTTTTTTGTCTATATCTACAACAAGTAAATTGCAGTTTTTCATCGCCTTTTTAAACTCAGGCGCCATCGTTGATACTACTATACAATAAATTCCATTTTCTTTTAGAGCAACCGCCGCCTGGTCAGGCTGTTCACCTATTCCAAAATTTTCCCGGGTAATAATTATTTTTTTACCTGGAAGATCATCACCGCTTGAAAAGTTGGGTAATGTAAGATTTTCAAACAGAACAGCCTTCGTGCCTGTTCCCGCATTTTTTTTTGCCGGAATGATTTCATCAATACTGATGTTCGATCGGTCCAAAAATAAAACAGTTCCGCCAAATTGTCTCATTTAAAAAATCCCCTTATTAGTTTTCTTCATAATAGTATATCATAGAAGCTGTTTTTTTTATAGTAAAATACCATGACAATAAATTATGTTTTGAGGCAATATAAATCGCCGTCCCGGCTGATACAGCCTTCACATACAAGTTTTTCTGCAGCTTCTTCCAGCTTTGTATACTCGACTTTTTCTGTTTCTTGTACAGCATAAAGAGACAATGCTTTTTGCTGTTGTACAAGCTGCCTCAGGAGGGCTCCCCTAGCCTGACGAAGCGAGCCTTCAAATTTTGATTGTTTTACATAATGTGCGCTTTTTGCATTAGGATTTTTTATCTTTTTTTTCAGTTCAGCTCCATAATCCATGAGTGCATAATACCAGATTCTAGGGTTTTCCTTATACAAAGTTTCTTCAATTAAAGGCATTATTTGTGTATCGCTAACGTTTTCATCGTGAGGGAAAAAGAAAAATATATATACAGAGCGAATATTTGTCTCTATAAAAACCTCAGGGTTATTGTATGCAAAACAGCTTACTGCACAAGAAGTGTAATTTCCCACACCAGGAAGATGTTTCAATTCTTCAGCACTAGAAGGAAAAACCCCGCCATATTTATATAGAACCTGCTTACAAGCCTCGTGTAAAAATCGGGCTCTCCTATTATAACCCAGACCACTCCAATGAGATAAAATATCAGCGAGCGAAGATTCCGCAGCTTCTTTTATTGTAGGATAAAAACTAAGCCATTGTTCATATTTTTTTATCACTCGTTCGGTTTGAGTCTGCTGAAGCATTATTTCTGAAACGAGAATTCTATAGGGATCAGAGGTATCACGCCAGGGGAAATGTCTTTCATGCAGGGCATAGTAATCAAGTATTATTTTTTGAAATTCACTCTTAGAAGGAATTGAAGATGTCATATTAAGCGGTTTTTACAAGACCTTTTTGTAATAATTCTTGTAAAATAATACTAACAATAGTATCAGGATCCTTATAAGAAACATCAACCACGAGGTCTACAAAATCATAATTATTATTATTAATCTGATATAATTCTCTATATCGCCTTGTATCTTCTTCATCCCTCATGCGTGTAAAGGAAATAATATCATCCAGGTTTCCACCCTCACGTTTTTGGATACGGAGAGAACGAATCTTTTCATCAGCAAATAAATACACTTTAAAATCTGCATTTTTAAGCATCCAAATTGCAAGACGTGAACCTAAAACACAGGATTGTTTTAATGCAAGTTCTACCTGTCGGGTATCTACTTGGCGGTCAAAAGAATCATCGGTTTTAGCCTTTTCAATTATTTCCTGAAGGGTTAAGCCATTCTCTTGAGAAAGAGTCCTAAAAGTGTAATTTATCATTTCAATATTCAGTTTTTTTGATAGATTTGAACTGATAGTAGTATTACCGCAGCCGCTCTTTCCTGATATTGCAATGCGTAATTCTTTTCCGTCAATAAGGGAATATTCCATACTGTTTCAAGTATATCCTATTTAGACTAAAGTTTCCAGTTTTTCACGAATAAACTCGCTTTTTTCTTTTAGTCCGATTTTTCCGGTCATGAGTAAAAGAACATTTGGATGCGCAGGATCTAGTTTAACCCGGCCGGAACCTTCTTTTATGAGCCTTAATACCTTATCAACTGCAACCTTGGAAACCTTAGCAAACTCAATGTGAACCATACCGTTTCTCTCTTTCAGTGTTGTAATACTCAGTTTTCTGCAAATAATTCTTATTTCAGATAAGGCTAAAAGACTTGACACCTCATCAGGAATTGGTCCAAACCTGTCTGATAATTCATTGTAAACCCTTTCCATTTCCTCGCGTGTTGAAACTGAAGCAATTTTTTTGTACAATTCCATCTTTGTCTGAGCGTTTTGAACATAGGTGTCCGGAATAAAACCTGTGTATTCAAGCTCGAGAAGAACCTCGTTTTCTTCTTCATAGTTTTCATCAGACAAACGTCTAACTGCCTCTTCGAGTAATCGTAAATAAAGATCAAAACCGACAGAGTATACATCACCGGATTGGTCCTTACCTAAAAGATTTCCTGCACCGCGGATTTCCATATCTTTCATAGCTATTTTAAAACCGGACCCCAGTTCTGTAAAATCGCTTATTACCTGAAGCCTCTTCATTGCAATTTCAGATAATGCTTTTCCTTCCGGATACAACAAATATGCATAGGCCTTTCGATCGCTTCTTCCTACTCTGCCCCTTAACTGATACAGCTGCGAAACACCGTACATATCGGCACGGTCAATTATAATGGTGTTGACATTAGGAATATCTATACCGTTTTCAATAATTGTTGTTGCAACGAGGATATGAAAACCGCCCATTTTAAACCGGCGAAAAATATCATCAAGTTCTGTTGAGCTCATCTGTCCATGAGCACAATCTATGAGCATTTCAGGTACCATTCTCTGCAGCTTTATTCTAACCTCATCAAGGCTTTCTACCCTGTTATGAAGATAAAAAATCTGTCCGCCTCGCTCTACTTCACGTCTAATAGCATTTGCAACACGGTCTTCATTGTATACATCAATGACTGTTTCTATTGACTGTCTATTTTGAGGCGGAGTTGTAAGTAAGCTCATATCACGAATTTTCAGCAAACTCATATGCAGTGTTCTAGGAATAGGAGTTGCACTCATGGCAAGAGAATCTATATTTGTTTTAAGCTCTTTTAATCTTTCTTTGTCTTTTACACCAAAACGTTGTTCCTCATCAATAATGAGTAGTCCAAGATCCTTAAAAACAATATCTTTTTGAATAATTCTGTGAGTTCCAATAAGAATATCAACCTCGCCAGTTTTCAATTTTTCAAGAATTTTCTTTTGTTCAATCTTGGAAACGAAACGGGACATGTGAGCAATCCTAACAGGAAATTTTTCAAATCTGTCTAAACAAGACTCATAATGCTGCTCAGCTAATATCGTCGTCGGAGCTAAAAATGCAACTTGCTTACCGCCCATTACAGATTTGAAAGCGGCCCTCATCGCCATCTCTGTTTTACCATAACCAACATCACCGCAAACGAGACGGTCCATCGGTACAGGTTTTTCCATATCAACTTTAATCTCTGAGGCAACAGTTATTTGATCTTCAGTTTCTGTATAGGGAAAGGCAGCTTCAAATGCTGTCTGCCATTCGCCGTCTTTAGGAAAGGGAAAACCTCGTGCGGCCTTTCTTTTTGAATATAAATCTATAAGTTTTTGAGCAATGTCTTCTACCGACTTTTTTACCTTATTTTTACGGTTTTCCCAGCTCTTTGATCCAATACGGTCAAGTCTTGGATTATCCCCCTCATTACCTATATATCTTTGAACAAGGTTTACCTGTTCAATGGGAATAAACACAAATTCTTCTTCAGCATATTCGAGCTTTATGTAATCGCGCTCATTTCCAAGCGCCTTAACACGCTCTATACCCTTGAACTGACCAATTCCGTAATTTACATGAACTATGTAATCACCCGGGTTTAATTCAACAAAGGTATCGATTATTGCACTTTTTGCGTGTTTAATCGAACGTGGAACATGTTTTCTTCTGCCGAAAATTTCATTTTCTTGAATAACAAGAATCTTACATTCCGGAATACCAAACCCTGATGTTACTGACTGCGGAATTATTGAAATTTTGTCATTATAATCGCGTAGTAATTCTGATATACGCAATGCCTGATTTTCACTTTCTGCATAAATAAAAACAGTCCAGGAATCTGATAAAAGGGATTCTAAGCTTTCCTTTAAGTAGTTTATATTGCCGAAAAAACTCTTTGGCGGATCGCAGTCAAAGGAAAAACGATCTTTTTCAAATACCTGAGAACCATGAATTGAGCGGAAAAGAATTCTTTTTTCATGCATTGGTAACATTGACTTAAAAGAAAACAAAATCTCCTGCGGAGGCGGTACAGGTATTGATAAGCCTTGCTCAAAAGATACCCAGGCTCTTTTATAAAGTCCGCCATATTCCCGGTCTAAACCTTCCTGCGCATTATCCAGTCTGTCATAATCCATATAAATCAGTGACACAGACGGGTGGATATAATCGAGAATAGTATATTTTTTATCAAAAATTGCAGAATAAAATAATTCTTCACCTTCAAATTCTCTAAACTGCCGAAGCTGAGAAAAAAAGGTTTGAAATCCTTCCATGAGTCTTTTTCTGCCGGCTTCCCTGTCTTCATCTGTTTTATTAAAATCGATGGTGTATTTTGAAAGATTTTGTTGTATCTGTTTCTCAGCCTGATCTATTACATCGTCAGTCCAAACTACTTCCTTCATTGGATACATAAGAAGCTCGCTTAGATTTTCTACTGAGGATTGAGTTTCACTGTCAAAAAGTTTAATTTGACTTACTGTATCAAAATCAAAGACTATACGGTGCGCATATTCTTCTCCAGGCATAAAAATATCGAGAACTTCACCTCTCAAGGTAAACTCCCCTTTTACAGTAACGCGAGGGACACGGATATAACCGTTTTTAATTAAAATTTCAGATAATGAAACAGGATCAAAAGTTTGACCTATTTTTAAGGAAAATAAAAGACTTTGTATATATGAAGGAGGAGGGACTGGAGTTTGTAAGGCTCGTTGAGTTATAATATAGATGCGCGGTTTTAAGCCAGCATTTGAATAGGGATTTATCCTTGCAGGATCGGAGAGCTTCGCAAGGACGCTTGATCTTTGACCAAAAATGACAGCTCCCTTAGCAACAGGTCGATACGGCACCATTCCCCACCAGGGAAGGAGGTATATTTCAGCCCATAAAGTGCCGGATTTATCAGTAAAAACAGTGTAGAGGTCCGACAAAAGTTCTTGGGCTTCTTTTTCGGTGGGTACCACAAGCACGGCATCGAGTTCTGAGGCAGAAAAGGACTGCGAAGCGGAAGTATATCGGCCTGTTTGAGAATATTTTATATTTTGATTGTGTTTTGCCTTAATTGCAGAGCATAACTCTCCGATAAAGAAACTGTGTAAACTTCCCTGAATTCCTTCTATTTCACAGGGAAAGAGAGCTGAATCATCACTGAAAGCTAAACTCGAAATGGTACTTTGCAAGGTTTTATAATTGCGCAGTAAATCCTGTAATGAACTTGTTTGTAAGGTATTCATAAAAAATGTCCGATAATTAATATATGGAGAACCGATAGTGAAACGAATTCTTATTTGTATTATAACTTTTTTTATTCTTCTTGCACAAGGCACTGTACTTTGTGTAGCACAAAGTAATGGATATAGCGATTTTTCTAAAGCCGAGGTCTCAATAAAGTATTATAATAAAGCAATTTATTATACCGGTAATTCAATTGATAATCCAATTTATGTGCATATTACCATTGCAAATAGAGGTCCTGATACCTTAAGGTTCAAACTTGCAGATGACAGGGTATTTAGTATAGATTTTTCTGCAAATACCGTAAAAAATGAAAAATTGTCTTATACAGATTCTATAATTAGAAAGCGGACAACAAATCAAACAGTATATTTTAGAGAAATAGCTATAGAAAGCGGTGAAGAATACTCATTTGTTGAAAACATAAAAGATTATATTAATATAGAAAATCCATCAATTTATTATATAGAGGCTGCTTTTTTTCCCGAATTATATAAAACAAAAAACACTGTATTAGCATCAAACAGACTAACACTTGATGTAAAGCCTCTTCCTTCTGTGGCCGCATCATCTAAAATAGCTTCTGCTGCAGTGACAGCTCAAATTTTAAAACCCGAAGCTATTTCTCCCGACAAGGTAGTTGAGCAAACGATTATTGCACGTCAAAAAACACTATGGGATCAGTACTTTCTGTACATGGATATAGAAGAAATGATCATGAGAGACAGAACCAGGAAGGTAAAATATACTTCCCTTTCTGACATTGAACGATTGAGGATGATTGAAACATATAAGTTAGATCTTATGCAGGAAAGAATTGATACTGCAATCGTATCTATACCTGAAAGTTATTATATAGAAAAAACAACCTATTCACAGACCGAAGGTTCTGTAACTGTTATTCAATGGTTTAAATACGATACCTTTAAAGAGAAAAAACGTTATACCTACTACGTAAGACAAAGAGACGGAATTTGGCGGATATATGATTTTAGTGTCGAGAACTTGGGGACAGAATGAAAGCCTTGATTGTAGCAGAATCAGAATCAATTCTAACAGCATCAACTGAGTTTCTGGATAAAAAAGGCTGTGATGTCATTAAGTACCGATGGCTCATGAAGGCTCTTGATAACCTAGAAGAAATAGATCCTCAAATAATCATTATCAGTGTCGTGGATTATCCAAGGCATTGGAAAACTTTTGTACAGTTTATTAACAGTACCTATACAATGCAGATTCCTTACATTTTTTTGTATTCCAGCGACATCATGGGTGAAAATGAAATAAGAAAAGCTACATGGTTAGGCGTCAAGGGAATTATTAAAGGGTTTACAAGTATTGATGATATAAATACCCTTTCTTCTATTTTTCCTGAGCAAAAAAAAACACAATTAAAACTTACAGCTCCTGTCTTGCACCAATTTCCTAATAAGATGATTCACGTAAAATCACCAGAAAAACAAACCCCTTCTAATGATGATTCATTAAAGATTATGTTTAGTAATCCTCACACGAATGTTCTAATTACAGGCAAGGTGCTTCTATCAAAGGGAAATAAAGTTCTCTATATTTGCGATAATGCAGGCAGCCTTGCCAAACTTACTATAGGCGATTCAATTTCAAATTGTATGATTAAAAAAAATAATACACTAAGTTCAAAAACAATCGTAATTCTTTCTATAGAAAATGTAGAACTTAAGCTGGAAATTAAAGAATGGCCTTAAAAAAAAATGCAAAGTTCTTTTGTGAAAACTGCAATACCGAAGTAAAACAACATGCAAAATTTTGTCCAAAATGCGGGCGTTTTTTTGCATCTGTTAAATGCCCAAGATGCGGGAAAATAGGAGCCAGTTCTGAGTTTACAAAAGGATGTACCCGCTGCGGATATGCACTACCACCAAAACACAAACTAGGAGAAATTAATGTACCCATTTCTTCTCCAAAAAAGAAGCACTCTGAAGATGCGTTGCCGGTGTGGATTTATGTATTATCAATACTACTTTTAGTTGGAATATTAGCACTGTTACTTAAAACAAGTTAGAAAGAGCCCTAAAAAGGACTCTTATTAACCTGCCCGGAACAAGACTTGAACTTGCACACCCTTTCGAGCTCTAGTACCTGAAACTAGCGTGTCTACCAATTCCACCATCCGGGCT
>CAZLNE010000024.1:0-24435 GCA_964560975.1 uncultured Treponema sp.
TTTTTACATATTGACAGAGGTCTCATCATATGAGGTTGAAGCAGTTGTTAGGCATATTTATACATGTTGTTTATCCATAGACATATCTTTAATACTAATATATGGATTATGATATTTTTTCCTATTTTCTGGTAATTTCATACCACGTACTAATGGATCCTTTAAAATCTTTTTTTGCTTGTCAGATAGATTGATTTCATCAAACTGTTCCAATCTATATAGGAATGCATTGGATGGACAAAATGCAATGCAAGCCATACATAGACTACATTTATGAAGAAAATGTGGCCTCCCATTTATTAGCTCAATATTTCTACTTGAACACACTTTTGCACAAACTCCACATGATAAACATGAATCTTTGATTATGAAGCCATTATCTGCAATTTTTAATAATTCCTTATACTTAGGCATTATTCTTGGATATAATAAACTAACTAATAATGATGATTTAATAATTCTTGTTTTCTTTTTATGATAAACTTCACTTGCTATTTTCCTTAAATGCTTTTCTGTTTGTGGTACTCGTATTTTTGGGGAAGGCTTTGGGGAGTATGATATTACAAGATTTGCAACGCTATATAATATCTTACAATAAGAAAGTTTGCATCCCTTCATATTTAAAATTGTTTCAATCACTTGAAATACATTTCCATTAATAAAACTAGGTGTTGATATTGCATATATATATGCATTTGGATTTATATCTAGCATTAAAATAAAATGCTCAACCATCTCTGGTAATGTCCAATGGTACACAGGAAAAATAAACCCAATAGTTTCTGCATTAATTGCTGAATTGTCATTTGGACTTGTACGCATTGAAATTAAATCAACATTACCAATTCTTTTTCCTACTACTTTTGCAGCGCGTAAACTATTTCCAGTTCCTGTAAAATAGTAAATAACATTCTCCATCTTTTTCTCCTTATTCTCTAGCGCCGAAGGCGTCTGCCTAACATATATTCTCTTGTTCCATAATTATATGTTTATTCCTTAGTAATATTTCTAAAATAAGAAAGACTAAAATATACTAATTATCTATACTATATCACAATACCTTGGAAATCACAACTCTTATCTGTATCCAGATAAACCCCAGTCCAATGGGCTTCTCACAGCATGTGCTCCTTTATTCAGAACATGTGTATATATCTGCGTAGTTTTCAAATCAGTGTGACCTAGAAGCTCTTGAACTGTACGTATATCATACCCGTCTTCAAGGAGGTGTGTTGCAAAAGAATGCCTAAATGTATGACAGGATGCCTTTTTTGTGATGCCGGCTTTAATTATTGCTTCATGAACAGCTTTTTGTAGTATTGAAACATCCATATGATGACGGCCTTCTTGTCCTGTCTCCCTGTTTTTCCATCTTCTTTCCTGAGGAAAGACCCATTGCCATGCCCACTCTATATCTGCTTTTGGATACTTAGCCTTAATTGAAAAAGGAAGGTGTACACGTCCCCAGCCTTCTTCAATATCAGTCTGATGTTGTACTCTTACTCTTTCTAGATGTTCTTTAAGTTGATCTTTTATTGCTGCTGGCAACATGGTCCGTCTATCTTTACCACCCTTACCATTTCGGATAAGTATTTCATTTCTATCAAAATCTATATCTTGAACGCGCAATGTAACACATTCATCTACACGCATTCCTGTTCCATACAGTAATCTTGCTGTTAATTTATTTCTATCAGTTAGGTGGATTAGAACTCTTCGCACCTCTTCCCTGCTGAAAACCACAGGTATTCTTATTTTCTTCTTAGCTCTTATAACGCCATCCAAGGCTGATATTTCGTATCCCAATACTGTTCGGTATAAAAATAGAATTGCTGCCAATGCTTGGTTTTGGGTTGAAGGACTTACTCTCTGATGCACTGCTAAATATGTAAGATATTCATTAATTTCTGTTTCACCAAATTCATATTCATTCATCTTGCGCGAAAACTCAATAAAACTGCAGATCCATGCCTTATAAGCTCTTACAGTTCTGGTACTATACTGCTGTGTTTTTAATTTCTCCACATATGTATTAATAAGTTTATCTTTAAGATTTTCATTTTGATGGTTAGTGAAACTAAAAAGTCCAGTTACATATAAAGCATTCAGAAGATTATTAATAGCCTCTGCATTATTGGGGCATAACAATATCCTGTTATATCCAAAAGAAATTAACTCATGGCTCTTATAAAATGATGAATACAGGTCTCCGCTTCTATTATCATCCATTACTATTACACAATCTTCCAAACAATAAATCAATAACTGCATTACTTACTCCATAAATCAAATTTAAGCACATTGTGCTCACAAATTTATAGACGAGACTATACAGTTTTTGACGCAAAAAGATAAATTACTTATAAAAAAATACTTTCTATATATTTACTCAATAGGATATTTATGTCCGGTTATTGAATAATAGGCCTTATACTTCCTTGGGCGGCCATATTTTGCACTCATAGCTGCATTTACAGCATCCTGGGTGTCAGAATAAAATGATTTAAATTTTTTAGAGGGTGAAATAACAAATGTAATATCAGCAATCCTTGAATCAAGGTTTTTTAAATTCGTAATATCATCAGTATGTATAAAAGTTTTTATTGTATTATTAATTTGATTTTCTATACTCTTTATAAACTTCTTATATTTTCTTGTTTTAATTTGTCCAAAAATTGGCAGCCTGAAAATAAATCCCTGCCTGAGTAATTCAGTCTCAATACATGCATGTAGTTCCTCCAGTAATTCATAAGATACCGAATTGGATGCATGTATTTTTATACTATTTAAAAACCTTGTAATATTCTTTGGGTAAAAAACTCCTTCAATATGATAAGTACCGTCAATAATGCAGGCTATGTTATGCACTAATGCAGATGAAATAATTACATATATACACTGTTTATAACTCGCATGAAAATATATACAATAGAACAATTCATTAAGATACATACTTCTTTTAGTATTCTTTATTCTATTAACTTCCTGTTGTATTTTATTAATTATTTTTTTATCAGCAATTTTCCGTAGTTTTTTATATGCTTTAATTTCTTCTTCTGGACTAAGTAATTCAATTTCCTGGCATATAGTATGAAAATTTGAGTCAGTAATCTCATTAACAGTTTCAAAATTCATAGCTTCCTTATTAATGAAAAAGCAATGCAGTATAGAAACTACATTGCTGGAAATATGTTGAATTTATCTTTATAAAAAATTAGTTATAACGATTATAGAAAATAATTCTATTCTCCTGAGAAGTATCACAAACAACTGAGGTTGCATGGTCATACGTAAAATAGATTGTATCTTCCCAAATAGATACTGTACGGTTGCTTCCTGATGATAAATAAAAGGAATCCCAATCTTGACCGTTAGGTTTTATTGATAAATCATACGAAGAATTGTTTACAAACTTAAAATCATTTTTAATAAATAACGAACAGCTTGATGCTAAAAAAATTAAAAGTAATGCTAATAATAAAATACTAATTTTTGTAAATCTCTTCATTTTACGCTCCTGTTTAAGAAATACTAAAATAACTACTAATAGTATATCGCATTTCTCCAAAAGTACAACTTTTTTTTAAAAATTACAACTATTTAACAGTAAAATTACTACACAGAGTAACACTACACCTGTACTACTGAGCCCATTATAATACACATTTCCGTGCCGCCGAAACACACTCCGGATCTATGGGAGATTCTCTCCTTATAAAATGTTCTATCCAAAGGAACAACATTTTATTAAATCCATTATAGAGTATTTTTGAAGATATGGGAAATATTTTTTTAAAAAATCAGGATAATTTTAGTATTTGTTAAGTCCGCCCGGTTTTACCTGAAAATGACTAAATTCCATACTAAATGAAGCCCTTCCCTGTGTTACAGACCTCAGATTTGTCGAAAATCCGAACATCTTTTCCATAGGAGCTTGAGCATGTACGACCTCTATTGTCGGCTTCGATTCCAGGCTTTGAATTATTCCGCCGCGCTGAGTTATTTGACTCATTGCGTCTCCCACGAATTCTTTAGGACTCAAAATATCTACATCCATGACAGGTTCTAAGAGCTCAGCCTGCGCCTTGGTGCATACTGCATCAAAGGCAGCGGCAGTACATGCTTCAAAGGCAAATGTTGTAGACGTAAGCTCTGAATATTGAATATCAGTAATGGTAATGGCTATATCTGTACAAGGATATCCATATCTAATTCCTGAAGTGAGCGAATTTTGAATTCCGTTTTCAATAGCATCAAATATTTCACCGGGAATATTGCCCTTTTTAACATTGCAGGTATAGGTATTTCCAGCGTTTGGATTAGGTGACACATGTATGGTAATGCCGGCGGTATTTTCCTTGCCGCCTAAGACCTTGGTATATACTTCTGTAAGTTCTGCTTGTAAAGATATTGATTCGCGGTAGGTTACCTGAGGCTTTCCAACCTTTGCAGCAACTTTAAAATCATCGAGCATTCGTGTTACAAGTATGTCGAGATGCAGCTCTCCCATACCCGATATTATTAATTGTCCGGTTTCGCTGTCATCGCGCGAAGTAAAGGTTGGATCTTCTTTAGAAAGTATTTCCAAAGTCTCTTTAAGCTTATCTCTATCTGATAATGTTGCAGGTTCAATCGAGACAGATATTACCGGCTCGGGAAAATGCATCTTTTCAAGCAGAACTGGCATTCCTTCTGTACCAATGGTATCACCGGTTTGTGCATTTTTTAGTCCAATTATTACAGCAATATCACCTGCAGACACAAAATCCATCGGGTCGCTTTTATTTGAATGCATGCGCAATATGCGGTTTACACGCTCCCTCTTTTTCTTGCCTACGTTATAAACCTGTTCTCCGTTTTTAATTTTTCCGGAATACATTCTCACATAACAAAGACTTCCCGCTTCCCGGTCATATTGAATTTTGAATATCAGGCCGAGCGGTATTCCTGCAGGATTACAAGGAATAGCTATGCTTTCTTCTTTTTTAACGTGAAAGCCCGTAGCTGCAGGAACTTCATCCGGCGCCGGCAAATAGTAAACAACGGCATCAATAAGGGGCTGTATTGCAGTGTTTTTACGGGCGGAACCGCACATAAAAGGAACTATAGTTCTATTAATAGTGCAATTTCGTATTTCTTTTCTTAATAGCTCTGCAGGTATTTCTTCGCCGCCCAAATATAATTCTGCAATTTCGTCATTATACGAAGCAATCTCATCAATGAGTTTTTCCTTCCATTGAAGAGCCTCATCCAGCCTCGACGGGTCAATATGATCGACAAGGATAGTTTCACCCTCTGTGGCGGGATCAAACCGATATTCCTTCATGTCTATTAAATCAATGACACCTTCAAAATTGTTTTCTTTACCAATGGGTATCTGAAGAGCAACTGTTTTTGCACCGAATTTTTCAGCTACATCGTTCATCGCACCAAAAAAATCGGCTCCAATGCGATCCATCTTATTTACAAAGCAAATGCGTGGAACATTGTATTCATCAGCCTGTCTCCAGACGGTTTCAGTCTGTGGCTGAACCCAGCCTACTGCACAGATGACAGCTATAGCACCATCTAGAACACGTAAAGAACGTTCTACCTCTGCAGTAAAATCGACGTGTCCGGGTGTATCAATAATATTTATTTGATGATCTTTCCAATAAGTAGTGGTTGCGGCGCTCTGAATGGTTATGCCGCGTTCTTGTTCCTGCTGCATCCAGTCCATGGTTGCAGCGCCGTCATCTATTTCGCCAATTCTATGAATTTTTCCAGTATAAAATAAAATTCGTTCTGTTGTTGTTGTTTTACCGGCATCAATGTGAGCCATTATGCCTATGTTTCTCATTGTACGTAACATAATATGTTATTATACCTATATGATGAGTAATATTCAATGACCCCTAAAAATTCAAAAAAGAGAATCTATTTCTTTTTTGTAAAGTTCAAATATTTTATGGCGCATTAATTCCTGTTTTCCAGATAGTTCTTTTCCAATAGTAAAACTTTCACTCAAAAGAGCAAACTTAAAGACTCTTTCGCAAGGTCTAAAATCAGATGCCTGATTAATTCTTGCATCAATGTGTTCACGAATAAGATTGATTATTTCAGGTGTTTCAAGGAGGACATCGTAGTTTTCATAAGCAATGTTGTTTTCTTTTGCAAAAAGCATAACGGTATCTTTTACAGGAACAATTAAGGCACCTAAGTATTTTTTATCTTGTCCTACAAGTACTGCTGTTTCAATATAGGGGCTTGCACACATTGCACTTTCAATTCCCAGCGGCTCAATATTTTCTCCTCCAAGAAGAACAATAGTATCCTTGGCTCGCCCTGTAATCTTAATCTCATTGTCATAGGTCAACATGCCTAAATCGCCGGTGTTAAACCATCCGTCCTTATCAATTGCTTTTTCAGTTAAATCAGGTCTCTTATAGTATCCCTTCATTATCTGTTCGCCTTTTGCAAGAATGAGACCTTTTTTACCCGGGCCTAAGACCTCTGTAGAAATAATAGTACCTTGATTTTCTCTCACAATTTTTATCTGTGCAGACGGATACACATATCCTACACAGCCTGGACGTGCAAATCCGCAGCTTCTAAATGCAAGAATAGGTGCTGCTTCTGTAATACCGTATCCTTCGAGAAGCTTAAAACCGATTGCCCTGTAAAATGCATCGGTGTCGCTTTGTAAGGCTCCCCCGCCCGATATTGCTGCAATAAACCGGCCGCCTAGTTTTGCACGAATCTTTCTATAAACAAGGAGTTCACCCAAGCCGTATAAGGGACTAAGAAAAATAAAGGGAATTAAGCCTGCAAAAAAATCAAAGATTCGCGGTTTTTTGGTAAAGCGGCAGACTCTGCCTGTTACGTGTTCGTAACCCCAAATAAACTTTTTACCAATATTTATAAAGAAGTTAAAAAGTGCTAGTTTTACACCGCCTTCTTTTCTCATATTTCTATATACACCCTGTGCAATGGATTCCCATAACCGGGGAACGCCGCACATCCACTGAGGTCTAATGGACGCAAGATCGGGGAGCATTGCTGCGGCTATCGGTTTTGAATATGCCAGACCGCTTTTAAAAGTAATTGCAAGATATTGTATGACACGCTCAAAGCTGTGCCAAACGGGAAGCACGCTTAACCACATATGACCAGGCTGTACGGTCATAACATTATGTACAACTTCACATTGAGCTAGATAGTTTCTATGTGTCAGCATAACGCCTTTTGGAGTCCCTGTAGTACCGGACGTAAAAATGATAGTTGCTAAATCATCACCGGTTACCTGCTCCATGATGGTTTCTATTTTTGCTTTTTGACTCAAGCCTATCTCTTCGCCCCTAAGCATAATATCATCAAACCGGTAAAGGGTTATACCCATTTCATTAGTCTTCGCCTTGATGCTATCTGTCGGGCCTTCAAAGAGTATGGCAGTTTTTAATAAAGGAACTTCATTTCTTTTTTCTAAAACCTTTTCAAGCTGCCGAGCGTTTTCAAAAAAACAAAAGGAGCATTCCGCGAACGATACGATAAAACGTATCTCGCTCCCCATCGAATCACAGCCGCGTGGTACATCGCAGGCGCCTAAGGACAAAAGCGCCAAATCTGTTATAAGCCATTCTCGTCTATTATCAGATATTAACCCGACTCTATCTTGTTTTTTTATTCCCATTTCCTGTAGAGCAAGAGCGGTAAGAATGACATCCTCATAAACTTTTTTATAGGTAAAATATTCAAAAACACCCTTACTATTTTTTGCAGCCTGCAAAATAGTATCCGGACATTGTTCGGCTCTGGATTTTAGTAATAATGGCAAGTTTTTCGGCAAGGTAGTATCAATAGTATATGTCTTCATAAAAACTCCTAATGCTCTAAGGATCAATATTATTGTTTAAACTCTTCCCCATAGCCTACCACGGTTTTATCCATAAAGCAAGTGTTACTATTACAATTTTGTATTTTTTGTCATATTCAATTTTCTTAATGATTTATTCATGTCATTTTAAGTCCTTCTATACTATTTCTCTGTTTTATTCTATAATTGATTGCATGTTTCCAGTTACTTATTTAGCTCGATTAGGCGAATTAACCCTCAAAGGCGGCAATATTAAAGAATTTGAAAACCGCCTGGTTCACAACACTAAATCATATTTAGAATCGGTCAAAGCCCATGTACAGCTTCGCGCAGGTAGAATGTACATCGATTGCCCGGAAGAGTCCTGCGCTGCAGTCGAGTTTACATTAAATCATCTCATCGGTATTACGGGCTGGGCAAAAACCCATGTGTGCGAAAAATCACTGGATTCAATCAAAAAAGCAGTCATGATAGAAGCTCTAAAAGCAAAAGAAAAGGGAGCAAAAACATTTAAAATTGAAACGCGAAGATCTGAAAAATCTTTTCCCTTAAACTCCTACGAACTAAGCTGCGAAGCTGCTGGAGAAGTCTTTGACCAGAAAATTCTCTCTGTCGATGTTCATAATCCTGATCTCACAATCCGAATTGAAATTCGTGAACGCTGCTTTGTATATAGCGATGCACAAAAAGGCTGTAGAGGCTTACCTGTCGGAACTGGCGGAAAAGGTCTGCTTTTATTATCCGGCGGATTAGATTCACCGGTTGCAGGGTACAGGATGATGAGACGCGGTATGAAGGTCTCATGTGTATACTTTCATGCCTACCCTTACACATCAGCAGAGGCTCAAAAAAAAGTTGAAGACCTAGCTCAAATTATCAGTTTGTATGGAATTGAAACACATATTAATATTATACCGTTTACTGATGTCCAGCTTGCTATACGAAAACTTACAAAAGATCTTCCCTATTACAACGATATTCCCGTTGAATCTTATTCAACACTGCTGCTCCGTATGTGTATGATGAAAACAGCAAGTATACTCGCTCAACACATTCATTCACAATGCCTTATCACCGGTGAAAGCCTGGGGCAGGTTGCAAGCCAGACTATTGAAAATATGGCAGTAACTGAGCACGCTTGTTCTTTTCCGCTCGTTAGGCCGCTTATTGGTTTAGACAAAGAAGAAATTATAGATACTGCAAAATTCATTCAAACGTATGAGACATCAATTCTTCCCTACGAAGATTGTTGTGTTTTATTTTCTCCAAAGCATCCTGTGCTTAAAGCAAGAATAGAAGATGCATCAGCCTTATTTGAAAAACTTAATGTTGATCATCTTTTACAGGAAGCATTTGAAAAAAGAGAAATCAAAGGATTTAGTGCAAAAAAGTACGTAGAAGAGCATTGCAGCAGATAACTCACAGAATACGAAATTACTTTTAGGAAGTCGGCCTTTTCTCTTCTACAATATAGCGGGCTAATTCTTCATTGCCGCTTTTTATAGAAATTTTTTTAAGATTGTCTTGAATTTTCTTATAGTATGCTTCATCGTTAAACAGTTTCTGGATTTTTTCATAAATCTTTTTAGGGCTGCGCAAAAACCAGCCTACCTTATTTTGTACAACAAAGCGGACATTTCCAAGCTCCTGGCCATGAATATAGGTTGAAAAAATTATTGGCTTTTGACATGCTAACACTTCCATAACAGTTGAAGCACCGGCCTTAGTTACAACACAGTCGGATGCCTGAATAAACTCGTTCATATTATTAACAAAGCCGTGTACTCTAAGATCCAGCCGCGGATACAGTTTAGAAAATTGAGTTAGCATGGATAAGGTTGAAACATTTCTGCCGCAAATAGCAACGATAGTATATGAAAAATCCAGTAAGGCAAAATGCGAAATGAGCTGCATGATGTTCGGTAAGCCTTCTCCTCCGCCTGCGACAAGTACAATTTTTTTATTCAATGGTAGATTCATTTTCTTACGCAGTTCAGAATAATCTTCAAGAGGTTTGAAAAGAGGACTTAAAATAAAGGGAAAAACCTTAATATCTTGTTTTCTCCAGCAGCTGTCTGGAAGGTAAGTACTCTGCATGAGGTCTTTTACCTGCTGGGAAAAAACAACATAATCTGCATCTTTTACTTCAAACCATGAGCGGTGAATAGAAAAAGGATCTGTTGCAATAATGGTGAAATTTATCCCCTTATTAACTCTACGTATTGCTCTTCGTGCGGGAGGAGATAAAACAAAGTGAAAAGAAACAACATCGGTAATTTCATGCTCTTCAATATATTTCTGTAAATATGGAAGCGTCTTCCATGTACTTAAAATTCTAGAAACAAATAGAACAGGTGATAATTGATTAATATCATAAATAAGACTGTATGCTGCAGGACATATTGCCGAAGATGCATGATACCCGGACTCAAAAAAAAGCCGGGAAAACTTTTGTTTTTGAGAAAAACCATGCAATAGCGTAATATCATAATTCTTATCAGTATACAATTTTTGTATACTTTCTTTTAGCCTAAGGGCAGGTGTTCTATGACCGCTTCCAGTATTCAAATAGAGAAAAAGAAAATTCCTTTTTTTTTCATCAGCCACAAATACCCCTCGTAAAAGTTTTACTTATCCATAAGCATATGTGCAAATTTCTCGTTATTTATTTCTATTGGCAGTTTTTCCAGAAATTTAAGTGTATTATTATAATACTGATCATCAGAAAATAAGGTCTTTATTTTACTAAAAATTGCCTTAGGTTTTTGAATGAACCATCCGCAATTACGTTCAACTGCAAATCGCACATTCCCTAGTTCCTGACCATGAATGTATGTAGATATAATAATAGGTTTTTTGCTGTAAAGTACTTCCATAACCGTAGATGCGCCAGCCTTAGAAACAACACAATCACAGACCTTTACTAGTTCATCCATAAAGGATACAAAACCAAAGATGTGAAGATCCAATTCAGGATAAGCCAGCTTCAAAAGTTTTAAATTTTGATACGTAGCCTTATCATGGCCGCATACGACAACTAAGGCAAAATCTGCCTTGTTTTTTGCACATTCTGTAACAATCGCAAATGCACCTGGAAGTCCTTCTCCCCCCCCTGCAAGCAAAACAATTTTTTTAGTAAGAGGAAATTTATGCTTTTCCTTTAACATAAGAATATCTTGAGGAGTGCATACCGAAAGAAATTTATGTCCTATTAAAAAAGGGGCTACAGTTATCTGCTGTTCCGGTATTCCGCAATTTTTTACAGCATCATCTTTAACCTGTTGAGAATAGACGTAATACGTAACATTTTTTTCATAGAACCATACGGGCGGAGCGGTAAAAGGGTCGGTTACCACAACTGATAATCGTATACTGTTCCCAAGACGACGTATAGCGCTGACTGCAGATGGAGTGAGCACAAAATGAAAACTGACCACATCTGTAACTCCATATTCTCTGAACTTTTTTTCTAAGCTTGCAGAAGTTGTCGGTTTAACAATTTTTGAAAAAGAAGTCTGTGTAAAACGGAGCTTTCCTGCTTCGTACATAAGTGAAAAAGCACCAGGAACAAAGGTCAAAGCGGCATGATATCCTTTTTCAAAAAAGAGTTTCAAATGAGCATTTGAACCGTCAAAGCCGTTAACGAGCTCGACTGCTGCATTATCATATTGTTTTTCAATAGATTGTTTTAAAACCCTGGCAGGAGATATATGTCCGCCTCCGGTGTTTAAATATAAGAACATAAACTTTCTCTGTTGATTTTGCACAATACATCCTTAATAGGTATAAGAAATAGAAAGTTTTACATAATTTGTAAGACTATCATACAATCCTGCTCTCCACGTATTGCGGGCAGCATCTACATCGGCATTAGTTGGAATAGCTACTCGATTAGGAAACATAGGTCTTGTTACTCCGTTATTCTTTATATACTCAAAGGTCCAACCAAGATTAGCGGCAAGGGTACCAAACTTGCCTGTATGTAATGTATATGAAAGATCAATGCCTGTTTGAAAAACGAGCATCTTAGTCTGCTGAGCCATGAACATAAAATTCTCTTGTGCGTAATTTAAGTAACCTCTGCCGGCATTTGCATAATTAAAAATACTGCCGTCGGTACCAGATGCATTTTCCAAGCCGGATAAATAATCTATTGCATCATCATAGGGAATAGACTCATTAATATTTGCATGTCTTATAAAGTCACCCCTAACGGTGACAGATAAATTTTTAACAGGTGTAAGAACTATATCAAGGTGAATTCTGTCAGAATTGGGAGGCAGTGAAGAACCAATCGGCATTCCATTATTTGTATAATTTTGAAAGTTAGTTTCATTAGTGTCTTCATGAGTATACATATAAGGAGCAATGAGAGTATAATTGGCATTTACGAGCTTCAGTATGTCTTTATTAAAAGCATATTGAATACCGGTAATTGCACCAATCTTAATCTTTGTGTCAAAATCCAGGCGCACCATCTCATTCATACTAAAGTCATCTACAAGAATATCAGAAGCCCACAAGAATCCGTTAAAAGGTCTCACTTCGAAAGCTACACCCATTTGAAGGTTGTCTGTGTAAGAGCCGATGCTCTGCGCTGCCATAAAAGGAACCGGAAGAAAATAAATGGGATCAAGCCTTCCTCCATAAATAATATTTTCATAGTATGATACACTAAGCCAGTTAAAAGGATTAAATTCTATTGAGTGTAAAACCATGTACTTATCCGGATGCAAAAGCTGACCTTGATTATCTGTTGCTCCTAAAATAAATAATGAATGAGCATAATTCCACTTATCACTGCCGTTATAAAAAACATTGATATTACCTGAGTGAAAAGCACTTGAAGTTAATGTTACACCGGAATTATAAAAAGGGCCCCAGCTGCTTCTGCTTACACCGCCTTGAATATACAACGAGTCAAAAACAAAGGCACCTGTCATATTCAAGCTCATCAATCCTGTCATACTACCAAAATCGGCTGGATCCCAAGGAGAATCTTCATCTGGAAGAGTAAAACGCGGCAGAACATCAGGTCTAAAAAGATTCGTCGCAAGAAAACTTAAATCATAAGAAAAAGACGCTATTTTATTAAGAAATAAATCGCCAAAAATCACCGCTCCCGGCAAGTGCTGGATCACAGCATCTTCACCATCTGGAAATGAAGTCTGGAGCTTATATTCAAGTCCTGCAGAGAGCGGCTTTGTAAAAATTCTCTCATAATGATCTCTAGCTAATGCTGCTTGAACTGGATAAGACGATTCTTTTACAGTCTCTAAAATAGCGCGCAGTACTTCCAGAGGATAAGGGCGAATTGGACTTAGATTTTTTAATAATCCTAGATTTTCCCATACAACAATATCTTCATAAATAGGATCCCTCGGATCCGTTGAAACTTGAGCAAATACTGTTAATGCAAGTAAACATAAAAAGCAAATACAAAGAAATTTTTTTTTCATATAGTTTAGTAATTATGGTAATTTTATAGTGGTAGACACAACCGCCTCTATACCATATTTATTAACTCCTTCAGTGTGATTGAATCCAGTTATGTAAGTATACCCCAGCTGAATTGAAATTTCAATCCAACTAAGAGGATTATAAGAACCTGAAAGCTGTATCATCGTTGTTTTCTCAGGTATTCCTGTAGGAGTTTTTAGTGTTGCCTCTTCAACTGTTGACGGATAATAGGAATTCTTTCCGCCGTGAAACTGACTAAACATAGAAAAAGACTGTTCACCCCGGTTAAGATATGTGTATAAAAGATCTACAGACCACTTATTTGCTTCCTCATACCCTAACTTTCCTGCAAAACCTGTAGTATCAGGCCCATACGGAGAACCAAGCCAGGAGTTAATTGGAGTATCAGGATTTTTAATATTATCATAGCGGGTTCTAAAAAAAGACCATCCTGCATCATCATTTATGTAGAGCCAGGGATTTGTATATAAAAATTCTATACCGCCGCTAAGGTATCCATTTTTAACAGGTATATAGCCCTGTATGCCTGTTTGAAATCCTATACTGTCTGGTATTGTTGCAGAGGCAGGAAAAGTTTCTCTCTCATACTGAGTCTGAAACTGGTTCATAGCAAACAATCCATATACTCTCATGTATTTCCATGGATTTGCATCAAAGGTCAAACCAAAATATGAACCTACACGTGAAAATCCGTTATATTCATTATCATTTCCATCTTTCTGACCCTGATTATACCCCTCATAGGACCGCCATGCAGCATAACTATGAAATATGGTTAAAGGGTTTAAATAACGAAGCTCAAAAGGGGCATTTACCAATACACCTTCGAGAATACCGAACTGCAGCTGCTTTATTGGTTTAAGCTCAAGACGATGAAGATAGAAGTACTTATTTACCTCGAGTTGAATAGTAGAAGAGGTATATCTGATATTTGGAGAATAAAAGGAGAGCTGGGCATACGCATCACTTTCAAAATGGTCAGATAAAAATACACTTCCCAGCATAGTATTTCCAACTGATAATTTTCCCTGACCTAACTGGAAATTAATAGAAAAAATATTAAAAACCGGCAAGCCGGCACTTATATATGCAGTACTGGGAAAATGACTATCCAATTGATCTCCATTAAGCGGAATATTCGTAAAATTCTCATCCTCACGGGCCGTCCAATAGTTAATACCCGCAAATATGTCAGATTCTATGAATACATAATTACCAACTGATAAAAATAGAGGCAGGTCAAGCAGATGTTTTTTATAAAAGTTATCATACATCCATGGGACGCCATCAGTCTGCTTATGATAAAATTCCAAGGAAATTGAAGGATCTATACCTATTGATAATGCTTTGGATGAGATTGCAGGATACTTCTCATCAAGAAAATTAAGAATAGAAGTTATAGTATGTTGAGCAGCAGAAGAAAGAGCATCTCTAGGTATTTCAGAAAGATACCCTTTTATTTCTGCTGCTGATAATGGGGCATTTTGAGCAAAAGAAACACTTCCTGTCTCTGCTTCAATCCTAATGAGTGAATCATAAATCCAATGTCCGGCTGGAATTAATCTTTGTGCATTACTCCCCTCGTATGATTGTGCATATAATGACAAAACGGAGCTTATCAGAATAATAAACAAAAATATGCTATGCTTCTTCATTGTTAAATAATATAAAGAAATAGTGTATAAGTCAATTCAAAAAATACTTATTCATAATACTACTGTAATACAAATAGAATAAGATTGATAATTTTTCATAGTATTGGTATTATTAAATTCTATAAGCAAATAATCGGAGGATTTTAATGCGAATTGGATTATTTTGTGACACCTATGCACCTCAGGTTAACGGAGTCGTAACAGTACTCAAAACACTTAAAGAAGGGCTTGAAGAACGCGGTCATAAGGTTTTTATTGTTACAGTTTACCATCCAGATGCAAAACCTGAACCAGATGTTTTTAGAATACCTTCTTTCCAGTTTCCAAACGAACCGGAACATAGAATTGGAATATTTAGAAGATCAAAGGTAGTACAGGTTGCTAAAACCTTACATCTCGATATCGTACATACACACTCAGAGTTCAGTTTGTACAACGCTGCTAAATTAATTGGACGTAAATTGAATATTCCTCACGTTCACACCTTACATGCTTATTATCCTGATTATCTTTACTATGTTCCGCTTCTTCAGCCATTTTTACAGCATAAATTACCCGACATAATAAGAAGAATTTTAAGCAAATCAAAATGTGTTATTGCCCCTTCGAGAAAAATTCAAGATTATTTAATTAGTGTCGGCTTAACAACACCTATCAGACTAATTCCAAATGGAATAGATTTGACAAAATTTTATGAAGAAACAAGCCAAAAAAATGAACACATTGAATCTTTCCGAAAGCTTTACAATATTAGTACTCATGATAAAGTAATTATTTTTGTTGGAAGATTAGCAACAGAAAAAAATATTAGTGTATTACTTCAAAACTTTAAACAGATTTTAGAATTACAATCGAATACAACATTACTACTCGTTGGAGACGGCTTGGACCGCAGAGCATTACAAATGTATGCAGGGGAACTAGGTATAGAAAAGAAAGTTATATTCACTGGATATCTGAGGTGGCCGGATCAAATCAAGACAGCGTATGAAGTTTCAGATCTTTTTATGAGTGCTTCACATAGTGAAGTTCATCCTATAACCTTTATAGAAGCAATGGCCTGCAGTCTTCCCATTGTTGCTGCTGAAGATGAAAGCATCACCGACATGGTAGAGAATAACGTAAACGGCTGGAAAGTCAAAAATGATAAAGATTTATGGAAAAAGGCTGTTGAGATCCTAAAAAGCGAGGAAGAACTTAAAAAAATGGGCCAAAATTCCCTGACACTATCAAAAAAATACTCAATAGACAAGTTTATAGATGCTATGGAAGAACTATACAAATCCAGTATAGACAATAATTTGTAAAAGTGTGTTGCAATGATTCAGGTCTTAGTGTATTTTAAGTATGATGATAAACAACGAAGATAAAAAAAGCATTCTTCAGTTTCTCAATATTGCCGACTCATGGATTACCGGATGTCCCTGCTCTACCCTTGAACAAACCTGGAAGTTAAACATAGATAATCAGCAAGGGAAGGAAGCACATACTACAGCAAAAATGGATTCTATTTCCCAAAAGATTGCACAATGTAAGCGCTGTCCCTTATCAAAGACACGGACGCTGCCGGTCCCGGGAGAAGGAAGCACAAAACCTCTCGTGCTCGTCATAGGTGAAGCACCGGATACCGAAGAAGATGTACAAGGTAAACCTTTTGCAGGTCACTCTGGTCAATTATTAGCTAAGATGCTCATTGCAATAGATCTTTCAAAAAATACGAACACGTATCTAACAAACATTGTTAAGTGCCGCCCTGATCACAACAGGGAACCACTACCGGAAGAATCCCAAGCATGCCAATCCTTTTTAGATCTCCAAATGCAAATATTAAAACCAAAAATTATACTTATACTCGGACAAGCAAGCACCCATCTAATGTTAAACACAAAAGAATCTCTAGATACTATACACGGCAAATTTTTTGAATATAAAGGAATTCCCCTGTTACCAACCTATCATCCAAAAACCTTGTTATCTAATGAGGCCCTTAAAAGACCTGCATGGGAAGATTTGAAAATTTTTAGAACAAAACTTAATGAACTCCTAAAAGCTGAAGGTGTATAATGGACACTTATGCCCAAATTCTTGTTAATGTTCCGGTATGCCAGTCTTTTACCTATAAAATAACCGGGAAAATCAAGATGCCCGGAACTTCTTTATCAATAACTACAGGGATGAGAGCCGAGGTTATGTTCGGCTCAAGAAAGGTCATAGGATTTATTATTGATATTACAGATACTGCACCCAAGGAAATTCCTCTAGATAAAATTAAGACAGTATTGCGCATTATTGATGAAGAACCAGTGTTCACCGCCGAACTGATTGAACTTTCCAAAAAAATTGCTCAATACTATCTATGCTCACAAGGTGAAGCATTAAGCGCAATGGTTCCCTCAGGGAAAAAAGATACATCAACACTATCGTTCATAGAAGAACCTTCAGATTACAAAAAAAAGGATCTATCAGAGGAACAAAAAGAAGCCGTCCAAAATATTATTCAGTTTACGAAAGCAAACAATACCCTCTTCCACTATCTGTATGGAACAACGGGCTCCGGCAAGACAGAGGTTTTTCTACAAATAGCACAGCATATGCTCAACGAAGGAAAGGGCGTCATTTATCTTGTGCCAGAAATAGGCCTGACGCATCAGGTAGTAGAAGAAGTAAAAGAACGCTTCGGAAACACAGCCGCAGTACTTCACTCAGGACTAACAGGAAGCAAAAGACTTGCAGAATGGAAAAGAATAATCAGGAATGAAGCGCGCGTAGTAATTGGTGCAAGAAGTGCAGTGTTTGCACCTGTCGCAAACCTTGGAGCCGTCATACTTGATGAAGAACACGATACATCTTACAAATCAGGAAATACACCGCGCTATCATGCACGCCAAACCGCCATGATGAGATGCAGCATGACAAAAATCCCGCTTATCATGGGCAGCGCGACGCCCTCTGTAGAAGCATGGCAGCTCATGAACGACGGAATTATTCAAAAACACTGCTTAACCCGGCGCTTAAGCGGAGGAAAACAGCCTGAAATAGAAGTAGTAAACCTTTCATGCACAAAAAACGATTGTTCCAGTATTTCAAAAACACTCGAAACGCAAATGAGAGAAGTAAAAGCACAAGGACGACAGACTATTCTCTTCCTTAACAGGCGCGGTTTTACACACTTTTTTAAATGTTCTTCCTGCGGCTTCGAACTTACCTGCAAAAACTGTTCTGTATCACTTACGTACCATGCTTCAGATAAACGCCTCCGGTGCCATTACTGCGGATACTCTATTCCCCAGCCCTCATCATGTCCCGAATGCGGCTCCTTGGATATCGGGTATTTCGGCTTTGGAACGGAGTTCATCGAAAATGAAGTTAAAGCAAAGTTTCCTGACTGTACCATAGAGCGCATCGATACAGACAACCTCGAAAACAGAAATTCTCTCGAAGAAAAGCTGGCAAATTTCCGTCAGGGCAAAATTGATATTCTCCTGGGTACACAAATGATTGCTAAAGGACTAAACTTCCCAAACCTGAAACTAGTTGGTATCATCCTTGCGGACACGGGTCTTCACCTTCCAGATTTTAGAGCAGCAGAACGTACCTTTTCACTTCTTGTTCAGGTTTCAGGGCGTGCAGGCCGTTTTTTTCCTGATGGAAAAGTTATTGTTCAAAGCTTTTATCCTGACAGACCCGCCATTAAGTACGCCTGTAAAAATGATATTCAAGGTTTTTATGACTATGAAATAGAACAAAGAAAACTGCTTTTTTTTCCCCCCTTCTCACGCCTTATCAGGCTCGTTTTTAGAAGTGCCCAGCAACAGCTCAGTGAGCAAGCCTCTTCTTCCGCATTTGAAATACTATCTAAAGAACTCGATCAAATTAAACAACATAAAACACTTTTGACCTCTTATTACGATGAAATCTTAGGCCCCTCAGAGTGTCCACTTGCAATGATAGCCGCAAATTATCGTTATCAAATCGTACTAAGGGCAACAAACATAAGCTATATCCATCTTGCAGTATACCGTTTTCTAAATTATTACAAACCTCTCTCTGGTGTTTATATAGAGGTTGACGTTGACCCGGTAAGTTTGTTATAAAGTAATAATGACTCAGAGTTTGGAAGATTATTTAGAAGTAATCGGTAATTTAAAAGAAGAAAATAATAATCCCCGCGTGAAAGACATAGCACAAAGGTTATCGCTCACCAAGCCTTCTGTTCATATTGCTCTACACACCTTAGAAGAACGCGGTATGATCGAACATAAACATTACGGCGCCATAACTCTGACCGAGCACGGTAAAAAAGTATACGAACAGATTAAAGAAAAACACGACATACTTACTCTATTTCTCGTAAAAGTTGTCGGTGTAGAGCCTGAAACAGCTGAAAAAGAGGGCTGTGCCATGGAACATATTATTAGTGATGAAACCTTCAATAAAATAAAACAAATGGTCAAAAACTAAGATATTTTCTAAATACCTTTGACTTTTCTTTTATTTTTTGTTATTATTCACCGTATCCATGGGATCATAGCTCATCTGGATAGAGCAACTGCCTTCTAAGCAGTAGGTAGGGGGTTCGAGTCCCTCTGGTCCCGCATATTTAAACAAACTCCCCAAAGGGAGTTTAATTTTTTTAAAAAGATGGACTCGAACCGAAAGTCACGCCGAACGAAGGGCTTGATACTAGTTAGGGGTTATTGTTTTCGATAGTAATAAAACCAAGGTGAAGAACGCTGCTGTAGTTAGTTCTAAAATTGGAATCTCTGCCAATAGACACAGCATAGGCATTTACATACCATTTATCATCACCTGCAGTAGAAGTATATTTTACATCAGAATCAGTTTTTCCAGGGAAAAACGTATCATCTCTAAAAAAATCAAATTCTTTGTATACGACAGCACGAACAGGAATTGAACCAGGTATGAGCACGTCGTTTATGCTAACTCCCGGCAGATACAGGTCGCTGGTGCCTTCTTTAAACAACCTTATTTTTACAGACCTGTCAGTACCATTAACAGGAATTAATGAATCATTGGTATTGTCAATATTTTGCTGTAAAAACAGCTCGCTGTAGCCCAAATTCTGAAGCCTTCTCATTCCATTATCAGAATATTCGACATTACTTGTATGTATTGAATTAATATCAGCGTTGAGTGTTGCAGAATCGTTATAAATCTTATAATAAACATTTACACCAAGATAAATATCCATACTTGCATTTTTTTCATCTGCAGTTTTGAAAGAAAAGTATCTGGATGCTGGATCTATGTTGGGTAAGGTATCAGAGGTTGGAGGTTCTAGAGTATAGTAAACAGGGAGGCCGCAAGAAATAGAAACCGCTCCAAAAAAAAGTAAGACTAAACCAAGGTAAATAATATTTTTTGGTAACGGTTTCATCATACTCTTCTTACTGAATTAATCCTTGAGCTGATAAGCTTATTAAGTTTGATTTTGCAAGATCTTTCCAGTTATCGTTTGGAAATGTATCAATAATTGATTGGAATGTGTTCTTAGCTTCTTCGTACTTGCCCATTTCTGTATATATTCTTGCTATATTAAATAAAGCATGAGGTTTTAAACTGAAATTATCAGCTTTTGCGGCAAGCCCATAGTATTCTAATGCATTATCCATCTCATTTAACTCTTCAAAGCAAACTGCAGCATTATATAAGGAAATTGGAGCTGTATATGCTTTTACATTAGCATCCTTTGCCGAAATCCAAGCATCTTTTGCCGCAGTAAAGTTTTTTCTATTAAATTCAATACTTGCAAGAATCATATACGCACGGGCTGCAGGTGCACCCTTCTTTGTTTTTTCAGTAAACGCGCTAACTTTCTCTGCCATAGAGTCATATTTTGCAACGAGTAAATCTTCTGTCAAATTTGCTCTTGATTGGTCAAAAGAAAATAAGATTTCATCAAGGTAGGTAAAGTTTTTCTTATCAATTGAATTTTTAATACCGAAAACGACACCTAAGCCAATGGATGTAATAATGAGTAATCCTACAATCGATAATATAGCAATTCTGTATTTTAACAATACTGCACTTAATTTTTGCGAAAAAGTTTTCTTTTCAATTTTTTCATTATCCATAATTTTAGAACTCCTTTTGTATGTTACCGTATATCTAATTCATTCATAAGTCGAGAAACATAGGTTCTTTGCACACCTAATATTTTTCCAGCCTCTGTTTGATTCCACTTTGTTTCTTCTAATATCTTTGTAAGATATTTCTTTTTGAAAGTATATAGTGCTGTTTTTAAGGTTCTGTCCCCTTCGAATGGAACAACGTCATCAATACACTCTGTATAATTTTTAATATTTAATCGCAAATCTTCAGCTTGTATGAATGGAGGCTTCCCTAAAACACAAGCACGTTCAATTGAGTTTTCAAGTTCCCGTATATTTCCCGGCCAATAATATGAGTGAAGAGCTTCCAATGCTTCTGGTGTAAAGCTTATAAAATCCTTTTTTGTTTCCACACTAAATTTTCGGCAGAAAAATATTGCCAAAGGTTCAATATCATCTTTTCTTTCTCTTAGAGGCGGTACATAGAGGGGAAGTACGTTCAGACGATAAAATAAATCGCTTCTGAATTTTCCCTCAGCTACCATCTTCTCAAGATTTCTGTTTGTAGCTGCAATAATACGAACATCTACAGATATTGTTTCGCTTGAACCCACTTTTTCAAAAGATCGTGCCTGAATTACTCGAAGTAATTTTACCTGCAGATCAAGAGGTATTTCACCAATTTCATCAAGAAAGATGGTTCCGCCGTTTGCAGTTTCAAATCTTCCCTTGCGGTCTGATACAGCATCAGTATATGCACCCTTAACATGACCAAATAATTCACTCTCTAACAGTTGCGGAGAAAGCGCAGCGCAATTTACTCGAATAAAGGGTTTCTTAGCACGCTGGCTTTTCAAATGTAACTGTTCGGCAAAAAGCTCTTTACCTACACCGCTTTCGCCCAAAATAAGAACAGAAGAATTTGTTTGCGAAGCCTTTTCAATTACTTGAATTAAATCAAGAACTACACGGCTTTTTGCAATAAAGGTATGATACTCTGGTCCCAAAGTTATTGCATTTTGTAATACAGTAATTTCATGACGGGCCTGTCTATAGGTACTTGCATTTTGATACGCAATAGAAGCTTGAATACTTAACAGCTCTATAATCTCAAGATCATTTTGAGAAAATGAGTTTTCGCCTATTTTATTAAGCAGCTCTATGACACCAATACAGCTATTATTTACACGCATGGGAACGGCAATCATAGTTTTTGTAATATATCCGGTTTGCTCCTGTACAAGAGAAAAAAAGCGTGGATCAGTGGGAACATCATCGATTACTAAACTTTGATTATTCTCTACGACCCAGCCTGCTATACTACCTACTCTTGAAACTGGAATCCCCTTTGCTTCAATACCCTTTGGTCCCAAGGCTACTTCAAACCGAAGCATATTATCTGCCTTATTTAAAAGAAGTATTGAAGAGGATTCGCATTCAACTAAACGCATTGCCGATTCCAGAATATAGACCAGCAATGCGTTAACATCTGAATAACTTGAGTTAATGAGCGCATTAATCTCGATGAGAGTATTTAACTTTTCTACATCGATTGCTTTTGACGTCATTAGTAACTCACTAAAAAAACTTAATTGTTTTTATTTTTAAGCATATCGCCAAGAGTGTAAGCACCATTATCGTCTTCATTTGATGTAGACATATAATGAGAAATTTCATCTCTCTGCATTTTTTGCTTATACTCTTTAACAGAGAAAGCTGCTTTTTGTTTTGATGCGTGAACGTCTACAACAAAAACATTGATCTTGTCACCAACATTGTATTTCTTAACTGCATCTTCATATGTTTCTTCACGGCTTTCACAAAGATTAGTCTTATTTACTAAACCTTCAATTCCGCCGTCAACTTTTACAAAGATACCAAAATCGGTGATAGAAACAACCTCGCCTTCGAGTGTAGAACCAGGTTTGTGCTTCTTTGCGAAAATATCCCATGGATCATCTGAAAGATGTTTAACGCTGACACGAATTCTATGTGTCTCAGGATTGTTTTCAACTACTACAGCCTCAATTTCCTGGCCTGCAGCTATTTCGCTTCCAAGATTCTTAACTTTCTTTGTCCATGACCAGTCATCAGCATGAAGGAAAGCATCAATACCATCTTCAAGTTCAATGAATGCACCTGCGTTGGTAATCTTAACAACCTTCTTGTTGATCTTAGTTCCTTCAGGATACTTATCAGAAATTGAATCCCATGGGTTTTCTGTAACCTGCTTAAGTCCTAATGATACTCGACCTGCCTGAATATCATAGCCTAAAACCATGCATTCAACATCATCGCCTATCTTTACAACTTCTGATGGTTTATTAATCTTTTTAACCCACGAGAATTCACTGATATGAGCAAGACCTTCAATTCCTTCTTCAAGTTCAATAAAGGCACCGAATTCTGTAAGTTTTGTAACCTTTCCTTTAACAACATCATTAACATGATATTTGTCTTCAAAGTGGAGCCAGGGATCTTCTGAAAAATGTTTTAGAGAAAGATTAATTCTCTTTTCTTCAGGATCAAGTCTAATTACTTTTAACTCAATTTCCTGACCTTTTTTTACAAAATCCTTTGGCCTTGTTACATGTCCCCAGCTCATATCATTGATATGAAGAAGACCGTCAAAACCGCCTAAATCAATAAAGGCACCAAAGCTTGTGAAGCTTTTTACAGCTCCCTTCACTATTGCACCTATGGCAATTTCATTAAAAAATTTATCTCTATTATGCGTGATTGATTCTTCAAGATATTTTCTTCGGTTAACTACCACATTAGGTTTACCGTCTGAATACAATCTTTCAACATAAAATTTGCTTTTTAAGCCAATAAGTTTTTCACTTTTTTCAACTTTTTGACTGTCTGATTGACTAATCGGCAAAAATGCTCTAACACCGCTTGTGAGATCTACTTCAAAACCGCCTTTAACGACCTTATCAATAGTACCTTCAATAAGCTCTTTTTCAGCATGTGCCTGCTTTAGTTTTTTCCAAAGCTGTTTCACATCTGCCTTTTGTTTAGAGACAATTACTTCACCGTGTTTGTTCTCTTTATTAATGAGAACAACACTTACAACGTCACCGACTTTCGGTAATTCCGAAAACTCCGATGTCGGTATTTTACCTTCTGATTTGTATCCTACATCTATAAACACCTGATCTGGTGTAACCTGAATAACGGTACCGTCAACAAGCTGTCCCTCTTCGAGAGACTCTAGACTTTTAAGATACTCTTCCTGCAATTGTGTCTGAATGTTTGCCTTGGAGTTCTGAGCTTCATTCTTTTCCACTTCCATCTGATCCATAAAAAACCCTTATATGTAAATTTTACTAATTATTATCTCACAAACCTGTTCAATGGTCAAGTCCGATGT
>CAZLNE010000025.1:0-23456 GCA_964560975.1 uncultured Treponema sp.
AGCTGGATAGAGCAACGGACTTCGAATCCGTAGGTCGCACGTTCGAACCGTGTCGAACGCAGGTACTTGAAAAACTTCTTATTTTGAAGTAGCATCGAAAAATCGGGCCATTAGCTCAGCTGGTAGAGCAACAGACTCTTAATCTGTGGGTCGCAAGTTCGATCCTTGCATGGCTCAGAAAAACAAAAGGCTAATCTATTGTAATGCAATAGGTTAGCCTTTATTTTAATTACCGCTTCTTTTACCCTGCTGCTGTCTTGCATTATTTCTGCAATTAGTTTATTTTTAATATAGTATTGAGAGTTATTCTAAAAACGAAAGAGATTGTAACTAAAATTGAGTAAACAGCAAATACCACATAGTATTATTATAATGCTTATTTCCCTTTTTTTAGTATTTGTCTCTTGGTATAGTATAACCTATATGTCGTTGCTGAACCCCTCAAATACCATCTCAATTACTATAATTAATTCTTTTGATTATGTTCTTCTTTTTGTTCTTTTTCCACTATGTTTAGCCTCAATGTTTCTTTTTTTACTGCATACAAAAAAAATTATTCCTTTTTTTATACTACTTTTTCTCATTGCCTTTTTTAGCGTCCTACTAGTCTGGTATACAGCCTCTACATACCATCGCGACTATATAACCCTGTTTTTTCAAATTGCAATTCTTTTATTTTCTACTGTTATTATTCAATTTCCAAATTTTATCATATTTAGCAATAGAATTAAAATAGTTAAAGTTCTTACTCAAACAGGTCTGATCATCTTATTTGGATGCCTCGGCTGGATAATACTCATGGGATACTCTATTGTAACGCGTTCAGAACCGAGATGGATCGAATCAATTGTGTATAATATACATAATGTCTTTATACTTGGTTTTCTGGCCTATTCCATTGCCCGCCTTCAGCAGGAAACATACAAAATAGTATATCTGACTCCTTCGTCATGTTTGTTAAATGAACGAAATCTAGCTTCTCATTTAACGGAGAGAGAAATTGCAATCCTTAACTTCTTTGTTCGCTCCAATGACAATAGTTGTTCCTGTTCTTCTCTTTTATCCTTTCTTTCTTCAGCAAACCTCCTGGAACACCCTGGGGACTATGACTGTTATACCTGCATTACCGAAAAGTGGAGCGCAATTAACTGTAAGTTTTATAGAAATATCAAAAACCAGCTAACTGCCTTAAAAAAAAGTCTGGAACTTATTGAAATTGGGACTATAGTAAACATGTCTCCAAGTTTCCGCGATAATAAAGAGCAAGGATGGAAACTTAAGTTTTTCAACGATGTTATAGTCTCTTCCCAAAAGAAACAGTTCAAATAAGTACTTATTTTACTTCATATGAAGTTTATTTTATCTTACTCTTATATATTTATTATTATTTATTGGTATAATAAGTATTAGAGAATAAGAACTGATAGTCTTCCTTACTAAACAGTAAATAATAAGTTGACAGAAGCATCGTTGAAGAGAGTTAAAAGTATTTATGAGCCGGAGAAATACCTTCTCCGGCTCTTTTTTTGTGCTGGACATTTATTTATAGAGATGTAATAATTAACAATATCCTATTGCTTTTTTTTTTCGGTTTTGGTATAGTAATTTTCGTTCGAGATGCAGTTCATTGCTAATTGCCTTTCACACTAAATCATGTAAAAGTTCAGGTGAGGACTTGACATGGTTTGGAAAAATCGTTATTATTTTTAACGTTCGCTAATAAATTAAGCGAGAGTGGTGAAATTGGCAGACACGCTAGACTTAGGATCTAGTGCCCTAGGCGTAAGGGTTCAAGTCCCTTCTCTCGCACTAGACTCTTTAATAGCGATACAATACCTGCATACGAATTGGTGTTCGTAGCAATTATTGCGGGAATAGCTCAGTGGTAGAGCGCCACCTTGCCAAGGTGGATGTCGCGGGTCCGACTCCCGTTTCCCGCTCGAAGCGAAAAGCGATTCGGAGAAATCTGAATCGCTTTTTTTATAGTATTTTAAATTATCAATATCCCGCGAGGGAAAGGAACAAGCCATGAAAATTACCAAAGAAGTTACGGCTCTTGCAAACTCTTCAGTTAAATTATCTGTTACAATCGCAAAAGAAGATACCGAACAAAGCTACAAAGATACACTTGCAAAATATGCAAAAAGTATGCAATTACCTGGTTTTCGTAAAGGAAAGGTACCAGTACCAGTTCTAGAGAGAAAATACGGAGAGGCATTGAAAGCTGATGTTGCTGCAGATATGATTGACAGTGCGCTGCAAGAAATTTTTACAGAATTTGATGAACAAAAATCTGATTATAGACCTCTTGCCTACTCTCAGCCGCAAATGGATAAAGCTCCTGAGTTAGAGCTTGGAAAAGATTTTTCTTTTGAAATTACCTACGATGTTATTCCGAAGGTAAGCATCACCGATTTTTCTGGTATTACAATCAAAGAACCACAGGTAAAAATTGGCGACGAGGAAATGAAAGAAGAGCTTGAAGCAATCCGCGAGCGCAATGCCTTAGTTGTTGATAAAAAAGATACTGATAAAGCTGAAAAAGGCGATATTGTTACTATCAATTACAGCGAACTTAACGAAAAGAATGAAGTAGAATCCGGAACAGAGCGCGAAGGCTTTGTATTTACAATTGGTTCTGGACAAAATATTTATAAAATTGATGATGAAATTATCGGTATGAAAAAGGGTGATACAAAAGATATCTCTAAAACCTATGCAGATACCGAAGAAGATAAAGATTTAGCAGGAAAAACAAAAAAAATACGCGTAACGGTAACTGCATTAAAAGTTAGGAATCTTCCAGAACTTGATGACGAGCTGGCACAGGATGTTAACGAAAAATATAAGACTCTCGAAGATCTTAAAACTGATATAAAAAACAACATGGTTACAGCGCTTGAAAATCGCTTGCGTGAAGTTAAATCTAACGAATTAGTTGAAAAGCTCATTGAACGCAATCCAATTGAACTTCCTCAATCCATGATTGATGCAGAACTTGAATCACGCTGGAGAATGATGGCTCAAAAATTCCAGACCTCAGTTGAAGAATTGGACAAGCTTGTTAAATCTTCTGGTCAGAAAAAAGAAGATATGCTCAATCAGTGGACTGGAGACTCTGAAAAAATGCTTAAGGGCAGAATTATCGTAGAAAGTCTCTTAAAAGATTCAAACATTACAGTAACACCTGAAGAAGTTGAATCAGAATACGAGAAAATTGCAAAAGGTGCAGGAATTTCTGTTGATGAAGTAAAAAAACACTATGCGGATCCCCATAGAAAAGAGTATCTTATTGATGACCTTAAAGAGCAAAAACTGTATGCAGAACTATTTACCAAGGTAAAAATAACCAAGGGTGAAAAAACTTCATTTGCAGATTTGTTCAAAAACGCACAATAAATTTTAAAGGACTTTCAGATGACAGAACAGATGAACAACCTTGTTCCTTACGTTATAGAACATACCGGCAACGGTGAACGTTCTTATGATATTTTTTCACGGCTTCTCAAAGATAGGATTATCTTTGTGGACGGAGAAATTAACGATATTTCTGCCGATTTGGTTGTTGCTCAAATTCTATTTTTAGAGTCGCAAAATCCGGAAAAAGATATAAGCATGTATATTAATTCTCCCGGCGGTTCTGTCACTGCAGGTTTAGCAATTTATGATACAATGCAGCACGTCCGCTCAGATATTCAAACTATCTGTATGGGACAGGCTGCAAGTATGGGAGCCCTTCTTCTTGCAGGCGGTACTAAAGGAAAGCGGTTTGCATTACCCTCATCCCGTGTTATGATTCATCAGCCTTGGGGCGGAGCACAAGGACAGGCAGCCGATATTGCAATTCAGGCAAAAGAAATTATTCGCCTGAAAAAAATGACTATTGAATACTTTTCGTATCATAGTGGAAAGTCCTTTGAGCAAATATCAAAAGATATGGAACGTGACCTCTTTATGTCTTCACAAGAGGCTATGGAATACGGCATCGTAGACCATATTATGACAAGGAGAAAGAATGACTCCAAATAAAGGCAAACCCCTTTGTTCATTTTGTAAAAAACCTGAAACTCAAGCCCGTAAATTAGTTAAGGGTCCTGATAGTATTTTTATTTGCCGCCAGTGTGCATCTGTATGTCAATCCATCTTTGATGAAGATGAGTCTGATTATCCTGTTGTTGCATTAAATGATATTCCCTCTCCACGCGAGTTTAAGGAATACTTAGATCAATATGTTGTTGGGCAGGATTACGCAAAGAAGGTTCTTGCGGTAGCAGTATATAATCATTATAAAAGGCTTTCTCAGCAAAAAAAAGATTTTGACGAAGATGAAGTAAAGATTGAAAAATCAAATATTCTTCTCATTGGGCCAACAGGTTCAGGAAAGACCTTACTTGCAAAAACTCTTGCTCAGAAACTTAAAGTTCCCTTTGCAATTGCAGATGCAACTACTCTAACCGAGGCCGGGTACGTTGGTGAAGACGTTGAAAATGTTTTACTAAAGCTTATTCAGGCTGCAGGCGGTAATATTGCCGCAGCAGAAAGAGGAATAATTTTTATTGACGAAATTGATAAAATTTCACGCAAATCTGAAAATGTTTCTATTACAAGAGATGTTTCAGGAGAAGGTGTTCAACAAGCTTTATTAAAGATTATTGAAGGAACTACTGCAAGCGTTCCTCCACAGGGCGGAAGAAAACATCCAAACCAGGAAATGATATCTATCAACACCGAAAATATTTTATTTATCTGCGGCGGAGCATTTGTTGGTCTTGAAAAAATTATTGATACACGTATTAACCAGCATACTATGGGCTTTGGCGCCTTGGATTCTGCAGGTTCAGAAGAATCAAAGATGAATCTGTTAAATCAAGTTATTCCTGATGATCTTGTAAAATTCGGTCTTATTCCTGAGTTAATAGGGCGCCTTCCTATGGCAGTTGCACTTAAAGAACTTACAAAAGAAGATTTAACTGTTATTTTAACAGAACCTAAAAATTCTATTGTAAAACAATTTCAAGCTTCTTTTGCCTATGACAATGTAGAGCTTACTTTTACCGTAGATGCTGTTGATGCAATTGCTGAAACTGCCATTAAACACCAGACTGGTGCCCGCGGTTTACGTTCAATTGTAGAAAAGCTTCTCTTAGATATAATGTTTGAAGTTCCTTCTGTAAAAGATCCGAAGAAACTCACCATTACTAAGGATGTGGTTATCAACCTTAAAAAAGCTGATATTTCGCTTTTAGAAGACAAAAAAGCATCATAAAGTAAAAAACCTTCTGTTAACAGCAGAAGGTTTTTTTTATCTAGAATGTATTATACAATTTTCTCAATCAACTCAACTGTTTTTGTTGCTGTTTTTTCCCACGAAAACCGCTTAACCCACTCAAACCCGGTTTTAATAAGTTTTTCTTTTAACTTTCCGTCTGTAACAATCTGTTCTAAACAATGTGCTATCTCTTCAGGTTTATCAGGATTAAAATAAAGTGCATTATCACCAGCAATTTCTATTAATGCACCTGACTTTGAACAAAGAACGGGAATTCCTGTTGCCATTGCCTCAATAACCGGAAGTCCTACTCCCTCAGTAGCGGATGGAAAAATACAGGCATCTGCACAAGAATATAATTCACTAAGGTTTTCATGTGGAAAATACCCGGTTAAGAAGATATCAGATGCAAAGGGAGATTTTGAAGCTTCTTCATGAACCTTAGCAGCATCAAAACCATCACTGCCTGCTAAAACAAGTCTATGTGAAAGTTTAGTTTTTTCTTTAAACACATTAAAGCCTTGTATAAGTTCTACATGCCTTTTTGAAGGATGATGAATACGGGAAGCGTAGATAACATAGGGTTTTTTTATAGAAAACGGTTTAATGTTTACCGTGTCCCCTTCAAGTTCTGCATGCTGATAAAAAAGACTATGATCTAACCCGTTATGTATGACTTCAATTTTTGCACTTTCAAGACCAAGATTTACTAAATCTTTTCTAATAAAGTTACTAGCAGCTATAATCTTTGTCACCTTTTTAAGTTTATACAATATTAATGTACGTTCAATATATGAATCTGTCCTTTTTAAAGCTTCAGATACAATTTCTTGTACTACTGCGACTCCTGGTGTAGAAAAAACTAAAGGAAGACTATGAATACCAGAGGGATACACAATGACATCATATTTATTTTTTTTTGCAAATTTTGAAAGTGAAAAAAAGTGCCAAAACCGTTGTGCACCTTGGTTATCCGGCACGTCGAGCCCGGAAAAAGTAGTTTGAACTTGCTCTGATGTATAGGTATAACGATCAAGCTCTGAACCAAATAGTTCAAACTGATGTGGAGAGTTTTTAGGTAAATTTTTTACTAGTGATACTAAGTATGACCCTACACCCGATCGGCCGTGCTCACAACCAAAGGTGTCAATGGCTATTTTCATAGACCTTGATTATAGCATAGTTTTTTTATCTATGCTATACTCATTAGATACTATGAATAACCAACTGCCCTTTATTGACCTGGGTATTAATGATGAGCTTAATCAATCCTTAGCGTCACAATCAATAACTATACCTACAGCTGTTCAAACTAAGGTTATACCAGCCTTACTTGAAGGAAAAAGTGTGCTGTTTCAATCAGAAACTGGAACAGGAAAGACACTCGCCTATCTTCTACCCCTCATTCAAAAGATAGATACCGCTAAAAAAGATGTTTCAATGTTAATTATTGCACCCACGCACGAATTAGCCTCACAAATTAAGGCTCAAATTCAAGTTGTTTGTTCTATAAAAACAGCGTTATGCATTGGAGGCGCATCAATTACACGTCAGATTGACACCTTAAAAGAAAAGCCCCTCATTGTCATTGGGGGTCCTGTTCGTTTGCTAGAACTCATACACTTAAAAAAGCTGAAAATAGCTAATCTCACCTCTGCTGTGTTTGATGAGGCAGATCGTCTTCTTGCTCCGGAAATGCGCGACGACACCATAAGTCTGGTCGGTATGATATCTCAAGAGGCACAAATCACAGCATGTTCTGCTACTATGAAAAAGTCTTTATCTGATGCACTGTATGCTGCAGCGGCGAGACCTATGGAAACAATTGAACTTCCTCTTGAAGATATTTTGAAGAAGAAAATTACGCACTTTGCACTTTTTGCTGAACAACGCGATAAGATTGATACCTTGCGAAGTTTTTTATCTGCAGTTAAACCTCAAAAAGCCTTAATTTTTACCTCAAAATTAGATCAGGTTTCGCTAATTGTTTCTCGCCTTCAAGCAAAAAAAGTTGACTGTCAGGGTTTACATGCAAAATCTGATAAACTTGAACGAAAACAAGCTATAGATAGATTTAAAAGCGGAAAACTTTCAATTTTAATCACTAGCGATCTTTCATCGAGGGGATTAGATATAACTGATATTACCCATATTATTCAAATGGACATTCCTTCTAACGATGATTTTTTCATACATAGAGCCGGACGAACAGCTCGTGCTGGTAAAGAAGGATATAATATTGTAATTGGCGACGGTTTTGAGCTTAGACAGCTTGCAAAACTTGAGAAAAAGATGGGTTTTATAGTTCATCCTAAGCAGCTTTCGTCAGGTAGACTTATAGATCCGGTTTATTAAAAAAAATGCATTTTTCTTGTTTTTATTAAAATTATTAGTTATGTTTATTACGTTATGAATATTTTTCATCAAAAGTTGAATGGAGGTTGGTAAATGAGTGATGAAAGCAGCTTTAGAGCTAAGCGAATGAAGAAAGTCACCCCTTTTACAGTAATACTGATAGCACTTGGTATTGTTGTATTAGTGTTGATATCTACAAGTTTTTACATTGTGGATGAAACAGAGCAGTCTGTTATTACCCGGTTTGGACGTTATCATAAAACTTTGGGGGCAGGACTTCAATTCAAACTTCCATTTGGTATTGATAAAAATTATAATGTTCCTGTACGTGTTGTACAAACTGAACAATTTGGTTTTCAAACAGTAAAATCAGGTACTGTTAATCAATATAGAAATGGTATTTCAAAAGAATCAACCATGCTTACAGGAGACTTAAATATTGTTGATGTAGAGTGGATTATTCAGTACAGAATCGTAGATCCTTCTGCCTGGCTTTTTAATGTTAAAGAAAAAACTCAGACAATACGCGATATTTCACAATCAGTAGTAAATACCCTTGTGGGTGATAGAGCAATACTCGACGTTATGACAACAGAACGTTCTAATATTCAAGAAGCTGCAATGCAGATGATGAACGATAACTTTGATCAGCTTGGTCTTGGAATAAGTATTATTGCAGTTCAGCTCCAAAACGTTGTACCTCCCATGGGTGTTCAAGCAGCTTTTGAAGACGTAAATAAGGCCAGCCAAGATATGGAGAGGTTTATTAATGAAGGTATTGAAGCTTACAATGCCGAAATTCCCCTAGCTCAAGGACAGGCTGATCAGGAGCTTCAAATTGCTCAAGGATACGCCATTGACCGCATAAACAGAGCAAAGGGTGATGTAGCCCGTTTTAGATCTGTCTTTACTGAATACAGAAAAGCTCCTTCAATTACTAGAGAGCGTTTATATTTAGAAACTATGGAAGAAGTCTTCCAATCCAAGAAAAACTCTACTCTCATAGACAGCGAGCTTGATAATATTTTACCCGTTAAAACACTCACACAGGGAGGAGCAAACTAATGAAAAAAGCACTTATTGGCATAGGCATTGTTGTAGCCCTGCTTCTCATTTTATTAATGATGGGTCCTCTTTATATAGTTAATGAAGGCTATCAAGTAGTTGTTACACGGTTTGGACAAATAGTAAATACTCATACTGACGCAGGACTGTATTTTAAGGTTCCCTTTGTTGATATGGTTACAAGCTATCCTAAGTTAATTCTTTCACTAGATGGAGATTCACAGAGGATACCTACAAAGGAAAACCAGTTCATCATTGTTGATACAACCAGCCGCTGGAGAATTTCTGATCCGGAACAGTTTTATAAATCTTTTAAAACACTCGATGCAGCATACACACGGTTAAGTGATGTTATAGATTCTGCAACAAGAACTATTATAACACAAAACCGTTTAAGCGAGATTGTACGCTCTTCAAACCTTATCAATGAAGAAACTGCTATTGAACCTACTCTAGAACTCATTGATGATGCTTCTGCCCAGCTTGACTCTCTCATAAATGTATCTACAAAATCTGAATCTGTAAAAAAAGGCCGAAGACAGCTTACAGTAGATATGGTTACTGAGGCGCAAAAAATGCTCCCCTCATACGGCATTGAACTCATTGATGTTGTTCCCCGTCAAATCAAGTATTCTGATGAGATGACAGAAAGTGTTTACAATCGTATGATTAAGGAAAGAAATCAGGTTGCACAAGCATTTAGATCTCTTGGACAAGGTAAACGGGCTGAATGGCTTGGTAAGCTTGAAAACGATCAAAAACGCATACAGTCTGATGCATACCGCCAGGCTCAAGAAATTATGGGTAATGCTGATGCTGAGGCGACAAAGATTTATGGAGAAGCCTATAATGTTGATCCTGAGTTTTATGCATTCTGGCAAAGTTTAGAATCATACAAAAAAACAATTCCTCAATTTGATGCAACATTCTCAACATCTATGGACTACTTTAAGTATATGTACAGTTCAAAAGGAACTAGATAAAAACTAGAGGAGAATTATATGATCGTCAGTAATACAACTGAAGTTCTACTTACTATGAATATTTCGGGACGGGAATTTGCAAAGGCAAAACTAATGCAATACCTTAATGCTCCCGGATATACTGCAACTTGGATTTCTGACGATTCATGTGTTTTTAACTCATGGTGCTTTACCGGTACTGAAGAACGTGAAGGCATCATCTATATGACAGGTCCTTCATTTACTGGCGTTACACTTCTTACCATACTTACAGACCCTGTTTATAAAGACAGAAGAGTAAATGTTTTTGAAAAACTTAGAAGTGCCATTGAACAATCTATTGAATCAAATATTACACTTCCATTAAGCGGACCCTGTGCTACTCTAGTAGCAGAAGACGGTACGCTTTTATTTTTACCGCAAGAATATATTCAAAGATCGGTATCTTTTTTACATGAAACTGATGCTTCTTCACTCTATGGATGCTATCACAGGCCCGGGCTCAATCATACTGACTCATTGAGATTTATGCTCAGCGTGTATGCCTATCAGATTATTACAGGAAGGCTTCCCTACCCCAAAAAAAATGAAGAAGAAAGAATTGATGACTACACGGATAAAAATTTTATTCCGGTAAAATACTGGAATCCGCATGTATCTACTGAGTTTTCTGATTTACTTTCTCACAATTTTAGTGTAGCTGCTGAAATAAAGAGAACAAACAAAAAGAATAAGAAACAAGTTCAGGAAGAGCCAGCAGAAATTAAAAGCAAGTCTCTTCCTTCTCTCGAATCTGCAATACATGAAACGAAAGCCTTAGATTACAGTGAAAATGAACAACTAAGTGCTCAAAACAGATATAAGTTTACGACTGCGCATTTAAAGAAAATAAGGTTTAAGAGATTTTTTAGAAATAAAGGAACTCTGTTAAAAATTATAGCAGCAATTTGTGCGGTTGTTATAATAATAATTGGTTCTCTTATTAATGATAGTAAAAACAAACCAACTACTATAGGTTTATCCCCGTATGAAGTTGTAGAATTATTTTATACATCACTAAATACCCTCGACGTAGTATTAACCAGCTCAACTACAAAAAAATCTATGGACGATGGGTATAAAAATATGATCAGCAATTTTTATGTCATGAACAAGGTTAGAACAGCTTATGACACAAGTTCACAGACTCTTCACCCGGGACAGTGGTTATTAATAAATGGAAATTTCGCTCATTGGATGTTTGGTGTTACACAATTACAAATTGATTCAATACACGCTGATATATATGCTAAACACCACAAAATAAAAAGACAGCCTCTTCAAGAAAACAAAGGTGCAAAAGAAAGCATGTCAGTATCGTTTTATCTTGTACGTCATGAGGGAAGCGAAGAACTGGTTGTAACTACATGTAATGATATTGTAGAGCTGGAATTTTATAAAAATCGTTGGATCATTGTTAATATTACTTCAGATGACAAAGTAGAAGTATTTAATGCGAATGATTTTAATTCAGAATATGCAGAGCTTGATAGTTCACTTAATGTCTATGAAAAAGCTAATTTTCTTTCAAAAAAATATTACTGGATCCCTACAGATATAGAAATCAAAAAATCATTAGAGGAGTTACAAGCACTGTATGATCAATACACCTTCTGAACAATACCGTAGACCCAGCTGGGATGAATATTTCATGGAAATTTGTCAAACAGTTGCAAAGCGTGCAACATGTGACAGAGGAAGATCTGGATGTGTCATTGCACGGGGAAATCAAATTCTTGTAACAGGCTATGTCGGATCTCCTGCAGGGCTACCTCATTGTGATGAGGCCGGTCATAAAATGAAAAAAATGATTCATGAAGATGATTCTATTACACAGCATTGTGTAAGAACTGTTCATGCAGAGCAAAATGCAATTTGTCAGGCTGCAAAACGTGGTATTGCTATAGACGGTGCAACTCTTTATTGCAAGATGACGCCATGTAGAACTTGTGCAATGCTCATTATTAATTGCGGTATTAAAAGAGTTGTCTGCGAAAAAAGATATCACGATAGTGCTGATTCACTTGAAATGTTTGCCCAAGCAGGAATACAAATTATTCATCTGTGTGAAGAAGTACAATGTTACGATAAAATGTAATTCAGTCTGCAATAAACAAAGTTACAGCATAGACTTTTTTTACTCCAGCCTTTTTCAGCACTTCTGCACAATTTTCTAAAGTAACTCCAGTGGTCATAATATCATCTATAATAACAACCTCTTCTGGAATGTTCTTTATATTTTTTTTTAGTTTGTAAAGATGTCCCATTTGATGAAGTCTTTCTTCACGACCCAGTTTTTTTTGCTGCTTTTTTTCAATCCTAGTGAGCAATGGAATAATAGTATGACCATATGCATTATGTAGTAAATTTGCAATATCCTGCATTTGATCCCAGCCTTTTGAAAAAATTTTTCCAGGTCTAGGCGGTACTGCTGCTATTGGAATGGTAGGAAACTTGGCATGCAAAACTTCGTTAAAAAGAGAAGCGGCTGCAATTGTAAAAATTCTATACCCTTCAATCTTCCATTGGAACAACAATTCTTTCTTCCATAATCTATACGGGTGAATGGGATACACCATAGTAGTGTGTTGTAATAGCGGTTCTTCTCTGCATTCTAAACAATTCCCTTCTTCACTAATAAGATGCTTCCCGCAAATAGAACACCGCGGCGCCGAGAATCCAGGATCATTGAAAATATGAAGACAGGAAGTGCAAAGAATAAAATTAGTTTCAACTCCGCAGCGAATACAGTTGTGCGGTGCCAATAAAGGAGCAAGGAAAGTATGCAAGAACATCCTGATCTTGCAGCTTATAAATATTAAAGAGAGTTTTTTCACACCTATATTATAGACCGTATGTGGGGGTTTTATTCTATTGAAAAGTAAAATTTTTCTAAATATGTAATCCTATCTTTAGCGCCTTTCCAAAGCGGACTTGAAGGATAAGCTTTTGTAAGTACCGTATAGGCTTCTAATGCTTTTCGAATATTTCGCTGATCAGAAGGTGTTTCGTATATCTGTCCTTTAAGATACCATGCCTCATCAAGATTACTTACTGAGTTAATTAAAAACTCATCAAGGATTTCTAAAGCCTTCTTATACTCAGCATTATTGTATGCTGCTTTGGCTTCTTCTAAAAGCTGTAAAGGAGATAAGCCCTTGTACAGTACGGAAGAATCGGATTCTGTTGGAAATAATATTTGAACATCCGGTTCGGTGCTGACAGATGAAGTCCATGCTGGATCTTGTCTGGGAATTGTGCTCTGAGGTATAGATTCATCTTTTTGTATAGATGCACTCGGCGGAGTGAGCGCATTTGTCATTTCATATAAAGGAACCTGATACCTTTCCTGTTGAGAAGCGCTCTCATTTAATACAACAACTTCTAAATAATCATCTATGTAATTTCCGGATAATGCATCGATCTTATAAAAATGGAGTAAGGTTGTTCCGCTTTCTTTCGATCTCAAAGTGAATATAGTATTTCCATTATCAGTTTTTCTTCCAAAATAATTTAATAAGGATGTAGCTCCGTCTTCGCCTATATAAACCCATCCGCTTCCAGGATACGTTACCTCTATGTATTGATTATTTTTTACTTCAACTGTTCGTGATGGCAAAAAATCTGAAACCGCTGGAAGCTCTATAGTCTGTGTTTGAGTAGATATTGCACTATTTTGTTCAGTAATCACTGATGTTTGCACATTTTGAACAGGCTGTGTTTGTCCCGGAAGCTGATCAGTAGTCGGCTGCTGTGGTGCTGCCGCTTTTTGCGGTACAATCGGCTGCTGTGGTGCTGCCGCTTCTTGCAGTACCGTCGGCTGCTGTTGTTCTTTTTGTTCTGTTGGTTGTACAAGTTCAGATTTTTCATTTTCTGTTGTTTCGGCGTTTGTACCTGCCGATTCAGGTACTGCTTCTGCAGTTTCTTTCACTGGCTCAGTAACAGAGTCTTTATTATCAGGGTTCCATAATTTAGCAGTACTTGTTGTCTCATTCATGGATCTTGGACGCAGTATGGGTTTACTTATACGTGGTGCTTCTTCTTTTTTAGGTGTAAGTTCAATAATCAAGGAATCATCTTCCAGGGGAATAAACTCATTATCAACACTTACCTTTGGCTGTATATCTTGTGATACTATTGGAATAAACTCATCTTGTTTTATTTCATCCTGACTGACTACAGGATCATCGATAGTTTCAGATATTACAGCATTAGTATCAGTACCGGGTTCTTCATCAAAAGGAAGCTGAGGCTTTTTTGTTTGACATGAGAAAAATAATGCTGCTATAAAAATACTTGTTAACATAAAAAATATTTTTTTCATGGACTGGCCTCCAATAAATTTTTTATCATACGATTATTATCAGTTTCAAGTTGATTAAGCATAGTGCGGTCTGGAATTGTAAACCATTTCTCGGCTTCTTCTTTACTCCAGACATCGGTTTTAGGTCTAGAAAGATAATAATCCTCAGTCATAACAGGTTCTTTTGGCAGAATAAAGGGCTGTGTAATATCAGGATTAATCACTCTATGTTCACTAATGGCCGTTTTTTGAGGACGTACAAGAATAAGAATTGTAGAAAAAAGAATGATAACAAGCACAAGAGCTAAAACACCAATGAATAAAACCCGGTTATTTTCATACGTATCACGTAGATGTAATTTAGTAACAAAGGCATTAATACACACAGCGGTAAAGTCTTGTATAGAGTGAAGTATTTTTTCTACAAAACTTATCATGAGTGCTCCCCTCTACTCAGGCTGCTGAATAATCTTATTTCTTTTAGGCGGATGGGGCGGAATATAAACATCCTTTTCTTCTTCTACTTCCTCTTCCTCAAAAGGTTCAATATCGGGCAGTTTAGAACCTGCGACACCATCGTTTTCCAAACGAATTGTAATTACCTTACTTACACCGGATTCTTCCATTGTTACACCAAGCATGGTTCCTGCGCCGGTTACAGTTTTTTTATTATGAGTAATAACTATATACTGACTCACATTTGCAAACTCACGAAGCGTATGAACAAATCTAATAACATTTTGTTCATCGAGTGCTGCATCTATCTCGTCAAGCAGACAGAAAGGAGACGGACGAACCATGTATGTTGCAAATAACAGTGAAATTGCTGTCATGGTTTTTTCACCGCCTGAGAGTAAGGTTATATTTTCAAGTTTTTTTCCAGGCGGCTGTGCATATATTTCTACACCGGATTCTAGAACATTTTGAGGATCAACTAAACGAAGCTCTGCCCTGCCCCCGCCAAAAAGACGGCGGAACATGTTATGAAAATTCTTTTTAATTTTATTATAAGTTGATAAAAACAATTCTGTAGATTCAGCACGAATTTCTTCTGTGATGCGGCGTAAATCGTCTCGAGCCTTTACAAGATCTGCTAATTGAGTTGAAAGAAAGTCATACCGTTCTTTTGTTTCTGCAAATTCTTCAGGCGCCATTAAGTTAACGCTTCCTAAATCTTTTAGCTTTTGCCGAGAAGTAGTTAATTTTTCGCGTAATTCTATAGCCGGAACTGTTATTGTGTACATCCGCTCTTCAAATTCTATGAGATCCCGAGAGTGTGTTTCTCTAAAGTTTTCCTTTATATTGCGGATTTCGGTCTCGTACGTTGCCATATCAAGATGAAGCTTTTCAAGCTGACTTTGATACTTTCCAAGCTCGGCAGTTTTCTTTTGTATGAGATCCTGCTTTCCGGAAACGTCCTTATTTCTAGTTGAAATATCATGTTCAAGTTCTTCGAGCTTTTTAGTTAAAGTACGGCCCTTATGCTCTAAAGAAGCTATCTCCCCTTCCATATCGATTATCTGATCACGAATTTCATCAAAGCGTTTCTGCTCATTGAATAATTCGTTTTCAAGTTCACGTAAAGCAGCTTCCTGAGAGCTTAATTCGCGTTTTAGAATTCTAATCTGATCTTCTGCAGACTGAATTTGCGCCTTCATTTGAGCCTGCGATATGCGTAGTTTTTCAAGTGTAGTTCTATACTCGTCAATTTTTACTGCGAGATCAGTATTCTCTGCCTTAAGCGATGCAATCTTAGTTCGTACCTCTGCAACTTCATCACGATTTCTTTGAATTTTCTCATCGATGCTTCTTTTTTTTGTTATGATACCTTCAGGTGATAAAAACTCATCGAGAAATAAGGGTTCGCTTTTTTTATATTCTTCAAATGTTTTTTCAAGTTCAAGAATTAATTTTTCAGTATCTGCTAATGCTGATACTACCTGTGATGAAAATGTTTTTACATCATTTGATGAATGAGTTTCTATAGCAGTAAAGTCTGAAAAAAGAGCCTTTCGTCCATTTATGAGAACTTTTAGCTGAGAAATTGTAGTAATAACCTTTTCCTGAGAAAGAGCGTGAGATTTTGAAGAATATCCTGCATCCTTAAGTCTTGAATCAAGTTCGGTTACTATGTCTTCGGTAATCGCCTCGAGTTCTTTTTGCAGATCTGTTCTTAATTCATCAAGACTGATAATTGCTTTTTCGAAGTCTGCGCTTCTTCTGTCATTTTCTGTTATCTGATTGCCTGCCAAGGCTATATTTTGCTCAAATGAACTGATATTTTGTGCAATATCAGTTAAACGTTTATGAATATCGTGAAGACCTGCTTCCTGTTCATCTACTTCTTCTCGTAAGTTCTCGACCTGCTCTGAAATATTTCTCTTTCGGCTTTCTAATAATCCGACCTTGCTTCGAGCTTCATTTTGACGTTCTGTAAGAAGCTTTACTTGTTCCTGTTTTCCTCTTTGTTCAGCTGCAAGACCAAAAATTTCCTGATTCATCGCAATAAGATTAGACTGAAGCGTATTAACCTCATCCATGTGTTCTGCGACAGATAAATTTATGGCATCAATATCTGAGCGGGCGTCATCTCTCTTTGCTGTAATGGTTTCGAGATCTTCTTCTTTCCGGCTTTTATCCTGAATAAAACCTTTTAAACGAAGCAGCTGAATATCAAGTTCGTAATTGAAAATTTCATCTTTAAGTGAACGAAATGTGATGGTTTTATCGGCCTGATTTTTTAATGAATCATAGGAACGTTTTACCTCTCCTAAAATTCCCTCGACCTGCTTCATATTCTCTTCAGTACGCTCTAATTTACGCTCAGCTTCTGCTCTTTTTACTTTAAATCTAGTAATTCCAGCAGCTTCTTCAAAGAGATAGCGTCTTTCTTCGGGCTTACTGGAAAGGATTTGATCAATTTTACCCTGTTCCATAACAGAATAGGCGGCCTTTCCAACTCCGGTGTCCCAAAACAATTCTCTAACGTCTTTAAGTTTGACCTGTGTGTTATTAATATAATATTCGCTTTCACCAGAGCGATAGAGCCGCCGTTTTATAGAAATTTCGCTTACATCGAGGGGTAATAAGCCATTGTCATTAGCAATAGTTAAGGTTACTTCTGCAACATTTAAAGGTTTTCTAGTTTCTGTACCATTAAAAATAACATCTTCCATCTTTTCGGCACGCATAGTTTTTGCTGCCTGCTCTCCGAGAACCCATTTAACCGCATCAACAACATTACTTTTACCGCAGCCGTTTGGACCAAGAAGTGCAGTAATACCATCAGCGAAATTGATACGGGTACGGTCAGCAAATGATTTAAAACCGAAAACTTCAAGACTTTTTAAAAACACAAAAACCTCTATTATTAGCCAGCTGATATGCAGCTGAAGATTACATTAGTAAAAATACAGTTCATTTTACCCGCAAATCCAGCTAAAGTCAATCAAAGACCATAATAAGCAAACTTGTTATTTCTATTTAATATAAGTAATTACTAAAATCTTTAGTAAAAAGCACTTGAAAAGACTTTGTAAGAATACTATTATATATCATTATGTTAGACTACAGGTTTATCAAGGAAAACCTTGATGCAGTTAAGAAAAATATTAGTGCCCGTAATATGAATGCGGACGCCGAATTGGTTGTTCGTTTGTTCGACAAGCGAACAGAATTAGTTACATCTCTTCAATCCCTACAGCAAAAACGCAATGACAATGCTAAAGCAATGAAGGGTAAGCTCGATAATGAAACTCGACAAAAGTTAATCGAAGAGGGAAAGTTAATCAAAGAAGAGATTTCCCGCTCAGAAACAGATTTGGCTCATGCAGAAGAGGTACTCGAGATTGAAGGAAGAAAAATTCCCAATATGGCACACCCTGATGCACCAGTTGGTTCCTTGGATACAGAAAATCTTGAAGTTAAACAATCTGGAAAGCCTAGAAAATTCACCTTTACTCCAAAAGATCATGTTGAGTTAGGTCAATCACTTGATCTTATAGATTTTGATGCCGCTACAAAGGTTTCAGGAAGTAAATTTTACTACCTGAAAAATGAAGCTGTATTTCTTGAACAAGCTGTTGTTATGTATGCTCTCAATACTTTACGCAAACATGGATTTACCCCATTCATTACTCCTGATGTTGCGCGTGAAGAAATTTTGCAGGGTATAGGTTTTAATCCAAGAGGAAATGAATCTAACGTGTACAGCCTTGAAGGTGAAGGCTCATGTCTTGTTGCAACCGCAGAAATAACCCTTGGCGGTTACCACAGCGATGAAATTCTTCCTAAAGACAAACTTCCTCTTTATTATTGCGGAATATCACACTGTTTTAGAAAGGAAGCAGGAGCTGCAGGACAGTTCTCTAAGGGTTTGTACCGTGTACATCAGTTTACAAAACTTGAAATGTTTGTGTACTGTCTTCCTGAGCAGTCAGATGCAATTCACGAAAAATTACGCTTAATTGAAGAAGAGATATTTGAAGGTCTTGGAATTCCATTTAGAGTTGTAGATACCTGTACAGGCGACTTAGGCGCACCAGCATATAGAAAATGGGACCTTGAAGCATGGATGCCTGGAAGAAACGGCGGTGACTGGGGAGAGGTTACCTCAACGTCAAACTGCACCGACTTTCAATCCAGAAGACTCAATGTACGCTATAAGGATGACGATGGTAAAAATAAGTTTGTACACATGCTTAATGGTACAGCTGTTGCTGTCTCCCGCGCTCTTGTTGCTATTATGGAAAACTATCAGAATGAAGACGGTTCTATTACCGTTCCAGAGGTTCTCGTCCCCTACTGCGGTTTTTCTGTCATAAAACGTTAATTTCTTTAGTATGTAATAGTACTGCTTACAATCCTATAAACCGTTCTGTACTAACAGGACGGTTTTTTTAAAACCGCATTATTTCTAATTTAAGATTTTACCATACAGTTTTTCATATAAAAAGCGGCTGTCTTCTTCGCGTATTGATGTAATGGTGCATATAGCGCACTGCTTTGAGCAATCTGATAAAGAACTTTGAATGATTCTTGAAACATAGACCGTTATAAAAATGGTGCGAGTAAGCCTCATTATGGGAATACTAAGCTCAACTGCATATTCACTTCCTGAATTTAGAGGCATTTGGCCGGATTGGCATCCTAATACAAGTTCTTTATTTGAAATAAAAAGAAGCAAAAGAGGCTCTATTCTACCAAGTACCGATGGAATTTCTATGGTCGTGTCGCACAAAAATAGTCCTGCATTAATACCAGCATAACAAAGTTCTACGCTCGCTGCCTTTTTTACTGTAAACATGTCTACTAATCGTAAAAAACCGCTTCCAGTAAGTAAATTTACCATTGATACAACATCAGCTTCTTTGTTTTCATCAATTTGCTGCCATGAATCCTTTGAAAAGAGCGGTATAGTACTATGAGGATAGCAGTCAATTGAAAGTGAGCGTTTTTGCTGTGTATTAAAGAATAACTTTGCTCTAATCTGTTTATCAAGGGGTTGAGAATCATCAAGCTGCTTATAAATATGGGGAGAAATAACTAAACCATAACCTTGTCTTAAAATTCTAAGTTCTGTCTCAAAAAATAGTCCTCTACCCTTATAATAAAAAAAAATGCAGACGGGGGTTTTATCTAGAATTGTACATACAAAGTTAGACGAAGATAAAAAAATGATACCTTCTTCAGTAATTGTATAGGTTTTTGGTTTAATTGTAATAGGTTCAAATTGAGGCAGATGCCTCTCATGCGGAATAAATTCAGTAGACACAGATTTTATTATTAAAAGAGGCAGATCCTCTGAAAGGTTTTTTACTATAATATCACGTTCAATACGAGACAAGATATTAGTCAACTACAAGACTCCCCAATTGAATCTGATCTATATAATCAGCTGTTCCAGTTGTAGATATATATATAATCATATCATAATACGAGGCTTTTGACCAAACACGTACAGGTACTTCTATGGTATCTGAGGCTTCACTATATAGGTAATAGGGTTTTCCATATACCCATTTTTCAGGATCCGGATAATCAATTAACAGATACTCTAATACACCAGCTGTATAAGCACGCGATGGGGAAAATAGTTTTTTATCAATATTTTTATTTTTCATAGATACTAGAAATGCATCGAGTATGTTTTTTATGGAATTATCAATGGCTCTTGTGTCCAAACTTCCAAAATCTGATAAGGACGGATATATTGACACTGCCGAATCTGTGACATACATATATAAGTTATCAATTCTTTTAGAAGGTTTTAAGCTGATTTTCTTTTCTTCTTCTATAGGCTGATTTTTTTGCTTTTCTGCTTCTTCTTTCATTTGCACGCCCTGTCTAATAAGGGCTTCTAGTTCTGAATTAGCGTTATGTAAGGTTGAATCTTCTTTATCAATTTTCTCTTTTTTTCCTTCATATAAAATATGACCGTCTATTTCCTTTGTCCACTCAATTGTCTCTTGATTTACTGCAATTTGATTTCGAAGAGTTTCATTAATAATTATTGGAGATAAGGAGACCTGTGTATTTGAACAAGAACATAAGAGGATTATGTATACTAGAAATAAAACTGAAAAACTCTTTTTAAACATATATAAAGTATACTTCATCATAGTGTTTTTTTCTATATAGACAGAGTGCCGGTTTCTGTATAAAATTATTATAAAATTTGTGAAATTGGAGTTAATCATGGCACTAACACTTGCAGAAAAAGTTATTCAATCGCATATTGTTCAAGAAGCAGCTTCTACCACCCTTGTTAAAGGCGAACCTATTGAAAGAGGAAAAGATATTGCCATTAAAATAGATCAAACCCTTACTCAGGATGCTACTGGAACAATGGCTTATTTGCAATTTGAAACTATTGGCATACCGCGTGTAAAAACAGAAGTTTCAGTTTCATACATAGATCATAATACACTTCAAACCGATTATAGAAATATGGATGATCACCGCTATCTTCAAAGCATAGCTCAAAAATATGGTCTTTGGTTTTCTAGAGCAGGTAATGGTATTTGCCATCAAGTACATCTTGAAAGATTTGGGAAGCCGGGAAAAACACTTCTCGGCTCTGATTCACACACACCCACAGGCGGCGGACTTGGTATGATAGCTATTGGTGCCGGCGGTCTCGATGTTGCTGTTGCGATGGGAGGAGGAGCTTTCCACCTTTCCATGCCGAAGGTTATCGGTATTAACTTAACCGGCTCATTACGCAGCGGTGTAAGTGCAAAAGATATTATTCTTGAGGTTCTTAGAAGAGAAACCGTAAAAGGCGGCGTAGGAGCAGTCTATGAGTACTATGGAAGCGGAGTAACTTCCCTTTCTGTACCTCAGCGTGCGACTATTACTAACATGGGAGCTGAACTTGGTGCAACCTTTAGTATTTTTCCCTCTGATGAAACTACAAAACGATTTTTAACTTCCATGGGAAGAGAACATGATTGGTCTGAAATGAAAGCAGATGAAGGTGCTGTATACGATAAGGTAATTGATATTAATCTCTCGACACTTGCACCTCTTGCAGCTCAACCCCACTCTCCAGACGCTGTTGCTCCGGTATCTGAGCTTAAAGGGATTAAGGTACATCAGATTGCTATTGGTTCTTGTACAAATAGTTCTATCGATGATTTAGCACGTGTTGCAGCTATTGTAAAAGGTAAACATATTGCGCCCGGCATAGAAGCTGGAATTTCGCCCGGAAGCAGAACAACCCTTCTCATGGCTGAAAAGGCAGGAATCTTAGGCGAACTCATTAGAGCAGGATTTAGAATTCTAGAAAGTGCCTGCGGACCATGCATAGGAATGGGATTTGCGCCTAATTCAGAAGGTGTATCGTTAAGAACATTTAATAGAAATTTTAAAGGAAGAAGCGGAACACCTGACGCTGGTGTTTATTTAGTATCGCCTGAGACTGCAGCCGCTGCGGCCATAACCGGTGAAATTACTGATCCAACAACACTATCAGTCTTGTACAGTACAAAACAAGGTGAAAGCTTACTCGACGGGAAGACCGCAGATCTTACAATAGAATTAATAACAGGATTTGCAAAAGATGATGGTATGCTTTTACCGCCTCTTGATGAAAAGGCTGCTGCATCAGTTGAAATAATTAGAGGACCAAACATAAAACCCTGCCCTGCATCGCCGGAGATGAGCAGAACCATGGAAAATCCGGTACTCCTTAAAACAGGAGACAATGTTACCACTGACGATATTATGCCTGCAGGTGCAAAGGTATTACCTCTGCGCTCTAATATTCCTGAAATATCAAAATTCACTTTCGAAAGAATAGATACAAATTTTTATAAAAATGCTATTGAACACAATAACAATGGCGGTAAAGGCTGTTTTGTTGTAGGCGGCGAAAACTACGGGCAAGGATCCTCCCGCGAGCACGCAGCGCTAGCACCTATGTATTTAGGAGTTAGAGCGGTAATCGTAAAGTCCTTTGCACGCATTCATAAGGCAAACCTTATTAACTATGGTATAATACCAATAACCTTCAAAAATCCAAGTGATTATGATCTTATTACACAAGGTGATATACTAAAAATTGATAATATTGAAACAGCTCTTAAAACGGGTGAAGATTTCTCAATATCAATTACAAAATCAGGAACAAAAATTGCAGGCTGTAACGGTCTTGATGAAAGAAGCAGAACTATTTTGCTTAATGGAGGACTTGCAGCCTACACCAGAATGGGCGGACAATAGATTTGACAGAAATGCATGCGGTGAGAGATCCGCTTTGGAAACACATATACATTCCTCAAAAACTTTATGAAGCCTGCTTCACAAAAGAATTTTTAAGGTTGAGCAGTATTAAACAGCTGGGGCCGACCTACATGGTCTACCCTGGAGCAACCCACACACGATCATCACATTCATTCGGAGTGTATCACATAGCAACACGTTTATTGGATAATCTTATTCAAAAAGGCGCCTCCTGGGTTACCCCAGAAGGATATATATCTTTTCAAGCTGCTGCCCTGTTTCATGATTTAGGGCACTTTCCATACACACATTCATTAAAAGAACTGCCTCTTTTGGATCATGAGCAGCTAACCGCGTTAAGTATTTTAAATAGCACTATATCAAGCTATATTGTTGAAAGTGGCGGAAACCCGGAACAAACGGCTCAGATTGTAGACACCTCAATACCAACTGATACTGTAGAAACTTTATTTTTTAGAAAACTGCTCTCAGGAGTTCTGGATCCCGATAAACTAGATTACTTAAACAGGGATGCTTTTTTTTGCGGCGTTCCATACGGCATACAGGATACCGACTTTGTTCTTTCTACGGTAATTCCAGATAAGGAAAAAGGTATAGTATTATCATCATCTGCAATTATCTCTGTAGAAAACCTATTATTTTCAAAGTATCTTATGTACCGTGCAGTATACTGGCATAAAACAGTCCGTATAGCAACCGCAATGATGAAAAAAACCCT
>CAZLNE010000026.1:0-23307 GCA_964560975.1 uncultured Treponema sp.
TTTTCTTAGTTACTGCAAGGGCAAGACTAAAAAACGCGAAAGCGAAGGCGAGTTGTATGCCCATATCTCTGATGAGGGTATGTGTGTCTAATACAGCTTCGTGTTGAGCGAATCCTAAAACCTTATTTATAGTAATATACCAGTACGTGGGGAAAAATCGGGAAATTTCTTTAATACTGCCGGACATTAATTCCTGTGGTATGAAAATACCCCCAAGAAAAGAAAAAATCATGGCTATAGAAGTGGCTAATGCCGCAAGCTGGTTATCATTCTTAACAATGGAGCCGACTAAAAAGCCTAAACTTATACTTACAACTAAAAAGGTTAGACTGTTTAACAATAACCAAGGAAATATACCGCTTTGAAGCAGCTCATGTTTATATAAACCTAGAGATATAGAGACTACAATAACAAGAATTCCCAGTCCTAATACTATACATCCAAGGAAGAGCTGAAAATTTCTTGAACGCAGGGTTGTCGAGGAACAAAGAGTTCTTTTTCGAATTTCTTCTTTGTTGAATGATAAAAAAATAACACCAATGAGCTGAACCAGTATTCCTAAAAGCATATAAGGGACATACTGATAAAAATACATGAACTTCCATGCACCTGAAAGTGCTTTACCGTTATTTACAAGAGCAACTTTTGCCTTTGTGTTCATAATCTCTTTTACCTTAGAAAGGGCCTCTTCCGGTTCTATGCCGCTTGAAAGATAAATTCTCAAGTATGATACATACTGTTCGATCTCCATACTTATATATATTCCGCTGTAAGAATTGGGGACACTTGTGGTTTGCAGTTCAGGAATTGTACCGCTTAGAAGTGTTTGCTCAAAATTTTCAGGAATGGTAAGAAGATACGTAATATCTCTAAAGTACAAAGCGTCCTGTATTGAATCTATATCAGTGTTAATATTCTTTATTTGCTGCGTACTTCCTAAAAAATCTATAAGGCCTCTGCTTGTTGAAGAATTATCATTATCTATAACGGCTATAGGTTCAGCAGCATCTGAGTAAAAAACCTCTGTGGTTTTCGGCGTGAATTTTGTTATTGATATAGAGATTCCAAGAAAAATTGAAAGATATAGAACTATGGTTCCTTTATTTTTCCACACAATTTTAAGAAATGTTTTAAATACTGGCATATTTACCTCGATTTATTGAAAAATAACTTAAAAGGATTAATAGTGCTGACATAAGAGCCAGGGTTATGAGTGAAGTAGAAAAACGTCCGTAATCGCTATAGACAGATAAGCTGTAAAATGCGTCGCTGATGAGTGTAGCGGGATTTATTCTATTAATAATTGGTATGGTTTTTTCAATAATATACTTAATTTCAGCAAACATCAGACCGCTTAATAAGCTCGACATCATTGAGAAACCTAATATTAGTGCCAGTTTCAGGTTATCGCTTTTTTTGGCTGCTGCTCCTATAAATTGTCCAATGCTGACACCTATGACACTTCCAAAAAGGCAGACTAGTAAAAACGGCCCAATATTTGTTCCAATGGGTATGTGTAAAATGAAACGTACATATAGATACAGTAATACTATTGAAAGAAAATGAATGAGATAGGCCGCGAGGGTATCTGCTATGATGAGGAGTTTGCGATTTGTGGGTGTTACGTGCCGGCGGGCACCGAGTGCAGACAGGTTTGCCTGGATTGAGCGGGAATTATCAAGCCCAAGAAAACTTCCATATAAACACGCCATGGCAATAAGTGTGTAAAAATATTGCAGCATGGGATCTGATCTTTCACCGCCGACACTTACATCTACTAAGTATTTTGAAGTGTCGTTGAGAAAGTAGATTGCATTCTGCATATTTTGCGGTGAAACAGAGGCAATATCAGTAATGATGCGGGCTGACTGAATATACCGGTTAACAAACTGGCGAATAATACTTTGATTAATACTAGATTTTGCAAACATAACCGAGATATCTGAATCAAGAATGAGTATTCCGTCAATTTGTTCTTCTTCCAACATTTTTTTTGATGAGTCAAGGTCCCGTGTTTTAATGGAAAACATGGAATTCCCTTCAGAAAATTCTACAGTTTCAATAAGCGAAAGAAACTGCTCGTTTTCAGGACTTTCCTGTATAACTGCAACTCCAACAGGAATTGTTTTAAAGTTTTCGAGAATATCCGATGTACTTCCGAATGCAAATTTAAAAAGCGTTGAAAGTAGAACGGGAAAAAGCATAGTCCAAAATATTACGGACTTTGTTCTAAAAAAAGTTTTTAGTCTGTATATTAAAAGATGTAAAAACATTGTTCCTCCATTTATAGCGTTTTGATTAATCGCGCAGTTCTTTACCTGTAATTTCCAGGAAAACATCGTTGAGCGTTGGAAGTTCTGTGTACACCCGGCCGAAAACGACATCATTCGATTTAAGCAAATCTAAAACATTAATAAGGTTATGCTTACCCTTACTGCAGCGAAGGGTAATTTTATCTTTTGTACAATCAATCTTGTATACATTAGGCAGGTTTCGCATAAGGGCTATTATAGTATCCGGGTATTCTAAGGTTTCAATGTGAATAGTTTCTGTGGTTTTTATCATTGACTTTAGTTCATCCTTCGTGCCTTCTGCCACTGTTCTGCCTTTATCAATAATTGCAATGCGTGTACAGATTTGCTCAACCTCTTCCATATAGTGGGATGTGTAAATGACAGTGGTACCGTTTCTGTTTAATTCCTGAATTCCTTCGAGAATATTATTTCTACTCTGGGGATCAACTGCGACCGTTGGTTCATCCATAAAAATGAGGCTTGGTTTATGTGCAATTCCGCATGCAATGTTTAATCTTCGAAGTAACCCGCCTGAAAGTTTTTTTGGAAAAAATTTATGAAAATCCTCGAGTCCTACAAAAGAAATAGCTTCATCTACAAGAAGTTTTCTTTCTTTTTTGTCAGATACATAGAGTCCGCAAAAATAGTCAATGTTTTCCCGCACTGTAAGTTCTTCAAAGACTGCAACATTCTGCATAACAACACCTATTTTTCTTTTGCTTTCATAGCTGTCAGGATTCATGGGTTTTCCAAATACTTCTATCTCTCCTTTGTCATATGTAAGCAGCGATAAAATACAGTTTATGAGGGTTGTCTTTCCCGATCCATTAGGACCAAGAAGTCCGAAAATTTCCCCTTCTTTAATGCAGAGGTTAATATGATCGAGAGCTGTAAGGTCGCCATAGCGCTTTACAAGGTTTTCTACTCTAATAATCATTGCTATCTCCTTTACTGTCTTCCTGTGTTATACTATCATTGTACATACTGTAATAACAGTGATAAATGTCAAAATCGTATATGACATTTGTCACTATTAATTAACTATATTAAGAGGATTCCTTTGTGATGTCTTTTATTGACAGATTGTTGCTTCTCTGCGTTTGTTTTTTTTATACACTTGGTACAGCAGACTCGGAATCTGTGTTAATCGGATTTCTATCAGCCTTATCTACGATCTGTATTTCATTTTATCTTTCTAATAAAAAAAAATCCTCTTTGTTATGGATGATGCTTTTTATAGTGTCCTTTTTGTATAGACCCTTATTGTTTTTTATACCGCTTGCAGCCTATGACTTTCCAAGGAAAAAAATTCTTTATCCCTCTCTTTTCACTCTGATATTTACATACACTGCGTATACTGTTTTTGGACTTAATAAAACAATACTGCTTTTTTTATTCACGGTTTTGTCGTATATCCTTTCTTTAAAAACAGATACCTTAGTACAATACTCCAAAGACATTTTTAAGCATAAAGATGAAAGAGAAGAAGTTAAAAGAGTTATGGAAGAAAAACAACGCTACCTTATAGAAAATAAAGAATATGAAATACATGTAGCAACCCTTAAAGAGCGAAATAGGATTGCCCGTGAAATTCATGACTCTGTCGGTCATGTTCTTTCGCGATCTATATTGATGGTAGGAGCTCTTTTAAGTGTAACAAACAATACTGATAAAGAATCTTTAGAAAAAATTAAAAAGAACTTATCTGATGCGATGGATACTATACGAAAAAGCGTTCATGATCTTCATGATGAGTCTATAGATCTTCATACTGGTATTAAATCTTTAATTGTCGAGTATAAATTTTGCTCAGTAAAACTTGATTATGATATTGCATCGGATGTAGGGAAAGATATTAAAATTTGTTTTTTAGGAATAATTTCCGAGGCTCTATCAAATACCGCAAAGCATAGTGATGCAGATGAAATATCGATTCAACTGTGGGAGCATCCGGCATTGTATCAGTTATGTATAGAAGATAACGGCACCGGCGGCACTGGTATAATTGAAAAGAGGCTTGCAAGTTCGCAGGGAATTGGATTAGAAAATATGATGGAGAGGGTTAAGAATTTAGGCGGTACTATCAATTTTACTCATACGAAAGGGTTTAGAATCTTTACTAGTATTCCCAGGAGCATACACAATGAAAGTGCTGATAACTGATGATGACAGCTTAGTTTGTGCTGCGTTAAAAACCATTTTGGAATCATACAAGGATGTTGAGATCTGCGGCATTGGTCATAATGGCGAGGAAGCATATAAGCTTTATAAAAAATATATTCCAGATATATGCCTTCTTGACATTCGTATGGCAGGAATGACAGGATTAGAGGCTGCAGAAAAAATTCTTCATGAGTTTCCAAATGCACATATTCTCTTTTTAACAACATTTTCAGATGACGAGTATATTATAAAAGCATTGAGAATTGGTGCTAAGGGCTATTTGCTTAAACAAGATTACGAGAAAATTTATCCTGCTTTAAAATCTGTTATGGAAGGGCAGAGTGTATTCGGGAGTGAAATTATAGCGCGCATTCCTGAATTCTTAGGCCGCTCATTTTCTGCATTTGATTATCAGAAGGTTGGCTTGTCTCTAAAAGAAGCCGAAATTATTTCACTTATAGCAGAAGGATATAGCAATAAGGAAATCTCAGATTCAATCTTTCTTAGCGAGGGCACTGTCCGCAATTATTTAAGTACGATTCTTGAGAAGCTTCAATTGCGGGACAGAACCCAGCTTGCTGTTTTTTACTATAAGAACAAATAAGTTATTTTTGTGTCATGTTAAACACGCCGTCCCAGTCAACTGCAGGCGGATTTTGAATAAAGTCTATACAGCGTTTTAAGTAAAGATTAACAGGTCCGTCTGTCTCATTTTGTTTATTAAGAGACGTAAATATAGCGGCTGCTTTTTTCCATTCTCTTTGTTCAAATAACGTATACGCAGTTTCGTAGTCATTAAGGAATTGTGCTTTTTCATCCTGCAAATCTTCTTTAAAACATACAACTTCCAACAGCTGTACTGGTGTGTTAATACCAACTACACGTACATGGTCAAGTCTGCGGTAAACAAAACCGTCCCCTGCTTCTTTTGCAGTATAATCGGTTGTTAAAATCCAGGTGCCGTACATTTTGTTTACACCTTCCAGGCGGGCGGCAAGGTTTACTGCGTTACCCATAATGGTGTAATTCATCTTTCGCTCTGTACCCATGTTGCCTGCAACCATTTCTCCGGTATTAATTCCAAATCGCGATAAAAGATCCATTGGAGACATCTGCTTTTCTTTAAAGGATTTGTTTAAAGCAACTTCAACCTTTTTCATTTTAAGTGCAGATGCTAATGCATGATAGGCGTGGTTTTCCAGAGGAGTGGGAGCGCCCCAGAATGCAATAATTGCATCACCTTCGTATTTGTCTACTACACCCTGTTCGTCCATGATGATGTCGCTCATACCGGAGAGGTAGGCATTTAATAAAGAAACAAGCTGTTCAGGTGTAAGTTTTTCACTGATGGTAGAAAAACCTTTAACATCGGTGAACATAGCTGTCATATGTCTGCTTTCCCCGCCGAGCTTAAGTTTATCCGGGTTATCTACAATTTCGTTAATAACATCTCCAGAAAGATAGGTGCCAAAGGCCTTGCGCAAAAAACTTTTTTCCCGTGACTCACGCAAAAAGCGGATGAGAGAATAAGTAATATAGGTTAGGGTAAGTGCAATAACCGGGCCTACAAGTTCAAAGAAAATACCGGTGAAATAGAAAAGTAACCCGGAAATAACAATAGTAAATAGTATTGCGCCAATACCAAGTAAGCTTTGTTTAACCGGATTCAGCTTGCGGGCAAAGAGGAAAAGAATGAAGGGTAATATTACAGAAAGAAGGAGGGCCAGCCATTCCGGTGTAGTTTGTAGAAATTCCCTCTGAAAGATAGTATTTGCAGCACTGGCGTGGGTTCCAACATTTATATATTTCTCTTGAAATGGATTAGCACCAACATCCGAGGTTCCTGTACCGCTATATCCTATAAGACAGAGGGTTCCTTGAAGCTGGTTTTTAAGTAATTCCTGGTTAGTTCTTATATTCTCTATTGTTTGTTGAATATTTGAAAAAAGATCATCGGCCTTTTTTCTTTCTTCTGCAAGTAATGGTTTCTGCTGTAAGTCTGCAGTTTCTTCCAGCCAAAGAAAGGTTTCCTGAATAATACTGTTATAATTCTGAGAAAGGAAATCTTCTACACTTAAAAGCCACTGCTGTTTAGCAAGCAGGTATTCCTCTTTTGACTCTCCTGTTTGTTCAGAAAGAGCTTGTTCCAACAGATAATCAACATAAGCCTTTCCTTCTTTAAGATAGGAGACAGGATTATCATTAAAGATGTTGAGTTTCCAGGAATCATTCAGTTCCAGTGCAGAAATATACGATGCTAAATCTGATAAAAATCTGTTGTAGTTTATGAGATAATAAATTGAAAGATGTTTGAAACTGTTCTCGTAGTCTTTATGAGGCCAGTTTACAAGCATGGTTCCATCAGATGCTAACGGAATCACTACGTCATAAACGCCGTCTTCATATTGAGCGCCTTTAAGAGTGAGTTTTCTGTTTCCCAGTATAATGTCGGGGTTTCCAAGCCATTCAAGAACAGTCGAAAAAATAAGCTGTGCATAATGATTATCGTTTATTGTTTCAATCGGCATAATACGGCGTCTTTTTCCGTCAGGATCTACAACAACGTTCACAAATCCTGCCAGTTTGCCCTTTTCTATCATAGATGATAAAGTTGGCAGAATATCGGTATAGTGCTCTTTTTGAGGGGCTTCCTGAACGGCATCTACCGTAATGAGCGATGTTATATATGCACGCTCCTCATCGCTTAGATTATTATTTTTCTCCGTTAGAAACCGGTAAGCGGTACTTACATTGCCGAAAAACCCGATGGCATTTGCAAGATATTCATCATTATCAATAGCTATGCGCTGAACTTCTTCATACAGTTCTTTTTTTGATATATCAGTTAATGATAAAAGTTCGTTTATATAGTATTCGGTATCATCTATACTTATTTGTTTTGCCTTAATCGCGTAAAAAAGATCAGTAAAAGAACTGGATAAATCTGAAAATTTTTCATTAAAATTTTGTTTAATATCTTGTTCCAGATAATTCCGGTTTATTCCCGCCGGACTTGGTGTAGTATACTCAATATCGAATACTACCGATCTAACTCCGAATTCGCTCATAGTAATTAATGCTTCTGCCATATAACTTCTTGGCCATGGCCATGCACCAAGCTTATCAATTGCAATATCATCAACATCAAGAAGAAGAATCCTTGGGTCCTGTTCAATTTCCGGGCGAATTTTTAGGAAAGAATCAAAAAACAAGGTATTAAGACTGGATAAAACAGAAAGAACCGATAATAATATTACGAAGGCACCTATACCTAAAGGAATAAGACCATCTTTGTATTTTTTTTTCTTAAAACGTGAAGATAGCGTAAGTGATTCTTTCATGCAGCCCCCGTTAACTTTTTCTTATTTTAAGGGTAGTCTATAGGGCATTGGTTTGTCAAGAAAAGAATTAACTGCAAAGACAATAACGGAGGCACACAATTACATCATACGAATCTATTCTTGAGAGAAGCAGGACAAAGCATAAAGAAATTTTACGAAAAATGAAACATTTATCAAAACTGAGAAAAAAAGGGTTTGACGAGATAGTACATCAGTTCCATGATGAGGTATTTGGTTCAATAGACTGTACGGAATGCGGATTATGCTGCAAAAACATGGGACCAATCTTTCGTAATAGCGATATTAAACATATTTGTGCAGCTGTAGGAATGGATCCGAAAAAGTTTTTGGATGAATGTCTTGTACAGGATCCCGACGGTGTAGGCTACATGCTTAAGGAACTTCCCTGTCCTTTTCAAAATGAAGATAACACGTGTTCTATCTACAAAGAGCGGACACTCTCCTGCGTGAATTTTCCGCACACAAAGTCTACGAACATTCAGAAAAAACTAGTCGGTCTTGCATTAGATTCTTTGCATTGTCCTGCCGCATTTTTAATGTGTGAAAAGATAATTGAATCATATTAATCGTACAGTAATATCTTTTATAAACCGATACATTCTTCTAGTATTTGCGAGGCTCTGGCTATTTCTTCTTCCGTTAAGTGAGCATACCCGATAATACACAAAATTGTACCCGGCCTCGAATGCTCCAGGGTAGTAATTTTAAGACCTTTCTCTAATGCTTTTTGTTCAAAAATTGAACGATGCTTAGAAAAAGGGAGCTCGGCAATAAAGTGCAATCCTGCGTGTTCTCCGCGAATGACTGCTTGTGGAATCGCAGTATGAATCTGACGTATCATATAGTCTCGGCGAAACCTGTAGACTTTTCTTGTTCTGTTAATATGTCTTTCAAAGTGTCCAAGTGTAATAAACTGGCTTATAACATGCTGTTCAATACGAGAAACCGTACATGAATAGTGAGAAAAAAAGTTTTTATAAATTGGAAGAAGTTTTTTGTTCAAAATAAGATAACTAACCCTCATCGAAGGTGCAAGAGAGCGGGAAAAGGTTCCTACATAAAGGACCGAATCGTTATCATCCAGACTTTGCAGGGGCGGCTGTATTCTGCCTGTGTAATAAAAATCGCTGTCGTAATCATCTTCTATAATAAAAGACTTGTTTTGCTTTGCCCACAATAAGAGTTCTTTGCGTCTTTTGTACGACATAGTTACTCCTAAAGGATACTGATGCGCGGGAGTCACATAGGCTGCATGTAAAAGCTGATCTTCGGGTGTAAATTTTTGAAGCTGGCTTATAAGAATACCTTCACTATCAACTTGTATTCCCTTTGCTGTGCATTGTTCATCGGTAACAATTGAGCGTATTTTTTCGTACCCCGGTTCTTCAAGCAGGAAATTGATACGCACCTTTTCTCCCAGTTGTTCAAGCCTGTACCGGTGTAAAATTTTTATTGCTAATTGTAAAAGATATTCCGTTCCGGCTCCAATAATTATGGAATCTTCACTGCATATAAGTCCCTTTGACCAGCTTAGATAAGAGCAAATTGCAGAACGAACACCAAGATCACCCTGGGCATTTCCTTTTTTAAGGAACAGTCCTGCCTTATGACCGCTGACAGTTTCCCGGTAGAGTTTACGTAATACCGTGTAAGGGAAAAGACTCTCATCAATACGGTTAGCCTGCAGGTCTATATAATTTTGTGCGGTATCGTCTTCAATATTTTCTTGTATTTCTAGCTGATAAGAAGAGTCTGTCTGCGCCCAGCGTTTTTTAAGTGAACTGGAAACTGCACAGACATAAAAGCCGCTTTTAGGACGAGATTCAATGAATCCTTCAGCTAAAAGCTCATAATATGCCGCTTCTACCGTATTCCGGCTTATTCCCAGGTCTGATGCACAGTTGCGGATTGAGGGAATTTTTTCACCTGCCTTCCGGTTTCCGCTGATAATATCTTGTGCGATCGAAGTAAAAACACGAAGGTAGAGAGGTTTATGTTCATCACTAGAAACATTGTTCATAACTGACCTCAATATAAATATTGTAACTGTAACTAAACATGGGTACAGATTATGACTATAGTACAATATATGAGTATAGAAAAGATAGGCAAGGACCTACAATATTTGGAGGATACTATGGCAGAAACTAGAGAAGAAAGATATGCGCTTAACTGCGATTTAGCAAAGATGCTTAAGGGCGGCGTAATTATGGATGTTACGAATGTAGAAGAAGCGCAAATTGCTGAAGAAGCAGGTGCTGTTGCCGTTATGGCGCTGGAACGTGTACCGTCCGACATCCGAAAGCAGGGCGGTGTTGCACGTATGAGCGACCCCGCAATGATTATTGCAATTAAAAAGGCTGTGAGTATTCCTGTTATGGCTAAGGCACGAATTGGACATATAATTGAAGCAAAAATTCTTGAAGCATTAGAAATAGATTATATAGATGAAAGCGAAGTCCTAACTCCGGCTGACGATCAGTATCATATTGATAAAAAGGCTTTTAAAGTACCCTTTGTCTGCGGCTGTAGAAATTTAGGTGAAGCCCTGCGCAGAATTGGCGAAGGTGCTGCCATGATGAGAACAAAGGGAGAGGCAGGTACCGGCAACATCGTTGAGGCCGTACGTCACATGAGAACGGTACAAGCGGAAATTAGAAAACTTGTCGGCATGCCCCAGGACGAGCTCATGACGGCAGCTAAAGAACTGGGTGCTCCTTTTCATCTTGTAGAGCGTGTTGCAAAGGAAGGCAGGCTTCCTGTTGTAAACTTTGCTGCAGGCGGTGTTGCAACTCCTGCAGATGCTGCTCTCATGATGGAACTTGGAAGCGAAGGCGTTTTTGTTGGTTCCGGTATTTTTAAATCCTCAGATCCTTTAAAGCGTGCAAAGGCAATTGTAAAAGCTGTAGCATTTTGGAACGATCCGAAGGTAATCGCAGAGGTTAGTACTGGTTTAGGACAGGCAATGGATGGAATTGATGTACGCCAGCTTGATGATAAGCAGCTTTTAGCTGTACGGGGCTGGTAGGATGCATAAAACCATAGGAGTACTTTCTTTGCAGGGTTCTTTTGAAGAACATCTGCAAAAACTCGCCGAGCTTAAACAAAAAATTGCTCAAAAAAAAGTATCTCTTTCCGGAATTAACTCAATTTCTTTATTGAAAGTAAAAACACCGGAAGACCTTGAAAAGGTTGATGCTCTTATTCTTCCAGGCGGGGAAAGTACAACTATTGGTAAACTTATTAGAATTTTCGGCCTTTTTGAACCGCTAAAAAAACGGATACAAGCAGGACTACCTGTCTGGGGAACCTGCTGCGGTATGATACTGCTGGCTAAAGAAGTATATTTATATGTATCTGTTGATGGAAAAGAAGAGCCTCATCTTGAACAAAGCTCGAGTCACCTCTCTGTTATGGATATTAGTGTCCTTCGAAACAGTTGGGGAAGCCAGCTTCATAGTTTTACCTCAAATGTTTCAGTTCCTTTGGTTTCTCTAAACCCTATGCCCCTTGTGTTTATTCGCGGACCTTGTGTACGCAGTGTTTTACCGTCGGTATCTGCCGAAACTCCTGAAATTCTTGCTCGCCTTGATTCACAAATTGTTGCTGTTCGCCAAAAAAACATGCTTGCAACTTCTTTTCATCCGGAACTTATATCAGGCACAGAATTTTACGAGTATTTTCTAAATATGTAAGACCTCTTTATCCTCTTTTTATGAACTATTCAGTAAAAATATCCTTGACAGAAGAGATTTCCTTTGCTATTATGTTACTATAAATAGTAACTAATTATAGGAGTTTTCAATGGATTATTTAAAGCAGTTTCCTAACAAGGAAGGATATTTTGGTGATTTCGGCGGCTCTTTCGTTCCACCGGTACTTCAGTCGGAGATGGACAAGATTACCGATGCGTATTACTCAATTAGTAAGAGTCATGAGTTCATCTCAGAATTACGTTCAATTAGAAAACATTATCAGGGAAGACCTACACCAATTTACTTTTGCAAGCGCTTAAGTGAAATTTACGGCGGACGTATTTACCTTAAGAGAGAAGACCTTAATCATACTGGTGCCCATAAACTGAATCATTGTATGGGTGAAGGTTTACTTGCAAAATATTTAGGTAAAAAGAAGCTTATTGCAGAAACCGGTGCAGGTCAGCACGGTGTTGCGCTTGCTACTGCTGCGGCATATTTTGGTATGGAATGCGAAATTCACATGGGTGAAGTAGATATTAAAAAAGAACATCCAAACGTTGTTCGTATGAAACTTCTTGGAGCAAAGGTTGTTCCTGTATCGCACGGATTAAAAACCTTGAAAGAAGCTGTAGACTCAGCTTTTGAAGCCTATCTTAAAGATCCTGTAAATTCAATTTACTGTATTGGTTCTGTTGTTGGACCTCACCCCTTTCCCATGATGGTACGCGATTTTCAGCATATTGTCGGTGTTGAAGCTCGTGAACAATTTCTGGAAATGACTGGTGAACTTCCCGATGCTGTTACTGCCTGTGTCGGCGGCGGCTCAAATGCAATGGGTATTTTCTCAGGCTTTATTAATGATCAGGATGTAGAACTTTACGGAGTAGAACCTTCAGGCCGCTCTCTAAAAATGGGAGATCATGCTGCAAGTTTATCGTACGGTAAACCCGGTGTTATTCACGGATTTAAAACCTATCTTTTACAGGATGAAAAGGGTGAGCCCGCTCCTGTATATTCAATTGCATCGGGTCTGGATTATCCTGGAAGCGGTCCTGAACACTGCATGCTTAAAGATACAAATCGCGTACAGTATGGAACTGCAAATGATAAAGACTGTCTCGAATCCTTTTATAAGCTATCCCGCTACGAAGGAATTATTCCTGCACTTGAAAGTTCTCATGCAGTAGCCTATGCTTTAAAGTATGCTGCTAAAAATAAGAGAAAATCAATTCTTGTAAACCTCTCCGGACGGGGAGATAAGGATATTGACTTCGTTGTAGATAACTTTGGTGTAGGAGACGAATATTTTAAATAAGCAGATGTAATCTAATACGATTAATTCTTGGAGGTTGTATGGATGCTTACACACTGGTACGGACAGAACATCTGAATCATAATGGAAATTTATTCGGCGGACAGCTTTTAAAATGGGTCGATGAATATGCCTGGCTAGCCGCCGCAAAGGATTTCCCTTGCAATATTTTTGTAACGAGGGCTATGGAAAATATTGAATTCAGAAATGCTGTTCCGAACGGAGCAATCTTACGGTTCCATATGGAAAAAGTACGGCAAGGTACAACCTCTGTGGATTACACGGTCGATGTGTATTCAGATACACGCGGCGAAGAGCGGGAAAAGTATATTTTTTCTAATAAGGTTACTCTTGTCGCGGTTGATGAAGAAGGAAAAAAGACGCCTCTTTTATGTCCTCTTAATCCCGAAAGTAAAAATTGCGGGGATTATCGCTAATCATTTTTTGCTTGGTATCCAGCCCGATAGAAGAGTTTTCAAAGCCCCGGTAATAGGCTGTAAGAGAGTCCATTTTCAAGAGGGTTAGGGGCCAATCTGTTCCAAACAGAAGCCTCTGACTCACAACTGATCGAACTGCAGGGCTCAAACCAATTAATAGAGAATTTAAATCTTCCCAATAGACGGTATCTACACCGTTAAAAGCAACATCGGTATACACATTCGGATATTTCAGCATGAGCTCTATAATTTTGTCCCGCCATACTGTTTGTTTTCGGCGAATATTGTTCACTGTATATTGTTGTCCAAAATGAGCAATATTAAGATATAGATTTGGATGCCTTGCTAGTACTTTTTCCCATTGTTCCGGGCTTGTCCATTCAAAAGAGTTATTTTGAGAAACTACTCTGAATCCTTGATCATCGCAATGAGTTGTAATGGGTATGCCGCGCTCTTCGCAAAAAGTATACAAATAATCAAGTTTTTCCAACTCGGCTGAATTTGAAGGGAAGGGATTAAAGTCCAGAGGCGGATAGAATTTAATTCCCGCAAAGGCATTAGGATACGGCTGCCCTTGGACTACATTCGCACTTGTTATTGTTTCCCATACAGATAATACATCATCAGCATTACCGGACCAGGAACCAAAATATCGTTGTAGAAAATCTATGAGTTCTTCTTTATTCCAGTTTGTTGGATTAATACCTATAAACGGTCTTATAATAAGCCTTCCATTAGGGTTTTTCGTACGGTATTCTTTTATGCCCCTTAGTACATCCCAGCTCTGCAGCTCTATATCATGATCAGGACTGTCCTTGTAATAAGTATTGAGAACGGTATTTTGTAAATCAAAATCCATAATAAGAGGCGAAATTACCAGGTACGAGTATTTATTTCCTGCGAAGGTTATTCCTGTATCGTCTAGTAATGGCAAATTTTGCTTAACCTGAGTTTCCACTATTTTGGAACCTGTAATGGATTCCTGAGTTGCTTTTATTGCTTCCTTAATTGATAGTGTAATTGGATCCGATTCAACCTTAGTTGTGGTTATTTCGTACTTTCCTCGTAAATCCTGTTCATAAAGCTGTAAAATATCTCCTGCGGAACGTTCCATGACAGTTAGTAAGTTTCTTGAAGATTTGGTCGTTTGGAAAAAATCTTTAAAAATATAATCCTGAGCGGACATAACGTTTATTGATTGTTCCAGAGGATTTCTTTCTACATAGGAAATATAAGCAGACCAGGCAACATGGTTTATCTGTAAAACATGAAAATGGCTGTCAAAAGCAAATAAGTTATGGGGGATAGAACTTTTTTTCTCATTTTTAGGAGCCCCCTGTGATTGCAGTGTTTCGTCAAAAAAAGAGTTGTTATCAGCTGTTTTAGCGGAACGTGCGTTTATTTTTTTTGTACTGCAGGAGGCCCATAATCCTATAGCCGTCAGTAAGACCGCAAGTATAATTATAATAGAAGCTTTTTTAATCATGAAAATAATTCCTCTCTATGTAATGATCCTTTGTATGCAAGTAAGTCTTGTAAGGGCTGCTCTGGTTCAGCATTAGTAAACAAGTCGATTGTGAAACGGTTCATGGAAAAATGCTGGTAAACATACACATTATTAAAACAAAGTCTGCTTTCTTTGGATACAGCTAATGAGCTATCCAGTGCATAGGCCTTTTTAAATGTGTCCCTATATAAAGAAAAGATTCCCTTTCCTTTAAGTTCTGCATAGCCGACAAGCCATAAGGGGCAGCCTAGCTGCATGTGGAGTTCTGCAGTCTTTTTCGCCATCCATACTTGGGTTTCATCTATCAGTTGGTGAATTTCAGGATTTGCAGAAGCAAGTTGTTTTAATTCTTTTGTTTTAGCAGTATGAACGGGCGTCTTATTTAAAATAATAACTTCGCTTCTAAAATCAATAGTAAGCTCCGGGTGTTTTTTAAAAAAATTGTTTGCAATTTTACCGGAAAGACCAACAAGATAGGCCTTATTTTTGTGTAATTGCTCGTCTTTCCCGGGATTATCACCAATGATAATGAGTTTTATAGTATCAGATTCAGTTATGATATCGAGAGCTGTGTTATATACTACGCAATTTTCTATTGGATAATAGGGTACACCGTCTTTTTGAGCTTGTTCACTTTGAAGGTCAGCAATAGTAAGACTTTCCGCCCTTTCTTTCCATATGAGACAATACCTTTTAAATTCTTCTCTAAATGAGCACAATGCAGCCCATTGGTCCTTTGTCACTAAGGATCCCCTTGCTGAGTGATATGTAAGGCTGTATACGGAGTACGATTAGTATTGAGCCTTTCGTAAGCGAACTTGTTCAATATCGTTACTAAAAAGTTCACGTAAGTCGTTGAGACCAAGTGCCATGAGGGCCATGCGGTCTATACCAATTCCCCACGCAAGTACTGGAACATCAATGCCCATTGGTTTTGTAACTTCGGGTCTGAATATTCCTGAGCCGCCAAGTTCGAACCAGCCTAAAACAGGGTGTTTAATATGTACCTCTATAGAAGGTTCTGTAAATGGAAAGTAGCCGGGAACATATTTTACATCGGTAGCACCGGCAATTTCTACAGCAAACATTTCCAAAAAGCCCAGAAGTGTTTTTAAGTTTACTTCATCACCAAGAACAATACCTTCTGTCTGATAAAAGTCAGATAAGTGTGTAGCATCAACTTTGTCGTAGCGGAAGCAGCGTGCTATTCCAAAGTACTTGCCTGGAATTTTTGCCTTTGCAAGCTGATGTGCAGATAAAACAGTTCCCTGGCTTCGAAGAATTAAGCGGCGTGTAAAATCCTTATCAAACTGATAATTCCAACCGCGGCTTCCTGTGTTTCCGCCTTTCATGTGAGCTGCAGCTACATTTGAAAGAAAGGGCTCTTCTATAGATTTTGCATGTGTAGGATTTTTTACAGAATATGCATCGTGAATATCGCGGGCTGCGTGGAATTGAGGCATAAAAAGAGCATCAGAGTTCCAGAATTCTGTTTCAACAAGAGGTCCGTCAAATTCTTCAAACCCGAGTGAGCATAGTTTGTCTTTAACACTTTCGAGGAAAGAAACATAAGGATTCGTCCTTCCTGGAATAATACGCGCAGGAGGCACACTGATATTGTATCCTCTGAATGACGCCTTTTTCCACTCGCCTGCAGCAAGCATTTTTGGAGTAAGACTTCCTATTTCATCACCTGTAATACCAGCCTGTTCAAGAGCTTTTTCTATTTCGAGGGCTTCTTTAGTCAGGGTGTACACGACAGTTTCCCGTTCTACAATACGAAAGGCAGAATCTGCTGCACCTCTTTTTTTTGCTAAGGTACTTATTGCTTCGATTTCTTCTGCCTGTAATTCTGCCTGATTAAGCAGTCCTTCTGGAGCTGTTAACGCTTTTTTTAAAAGTGAATCAATAATACTTATGCGTTTTGTGGTTTCTTTTCCGGTATATGCAGCCTTTTTTTCTGCATCCATGGTAAGTATGTCTTCTTTTGAAAGAGTACCAAAGGCGCTTCCAACATCTTTATTATCAACTGATAGTGCTTGCGCTATCTGCGGAAGAAAGGCTGGTCCTGATGTTTTTAAAAAATGTATAATTCTCTGCTCAACAGTACCTTGTTCTGCAAATGTTTTACCAAGCTCGGTTATTTCATAGAATGTATGTGGTTCTTTTCTTACAATAACGGCTAGTTCCTTACCGGAAAGCCAGGAAAAAGCCTGATTTGCATGGCCTTCTTTGTAGGAAAGCTCTTTTTGCAGTTTTTCTGATGTTAATTCAACAGCAGGTTTATACGAGCGTAAAACTCTAATTTCAAGAGGGTGTAAATTTTTAATGATTGTTTGAGTATCCATGAAAAACTCCAGTGTGTGTGCTAGTTTAAGAATTTGATAAATGCTGTGTAATACGCAACTTTATTCATATTGTCGTATTTTGTAACAGCTTTGTCTATATAGGCATAAAAAAAATATCCACGTTCTTTTGTAAATTTCTCCGCTCGTTCCTTTATAGCAATCATTGCATTGCCCTGATCAAAACTTCCTGCGGGGCATGAATAAATAAAGCGAGCCTCATCAAGGGAGGGAATAAACTCAATAGTCATAGAAATGAGTTTATCTTTTTCTTGAATTACTTCTACCTGCTGCTGCTTTTGTCCCCATACATTAAAACTTAATAATAAAACGATTAGAAAACAAAATAAACTTTTTTTCATACCGCCTCCCCGTATTCCTTAATTAATAGAAGGCATACGGTATTATTTTACCCACTTGCAGAAAAAAATCAAGGTCGGCAGTATAAGAGCCTGCATCTATGTAAAGACGAGGAGTTTTTATAAGCAAAACCGAGCCTTGAATCTCTTTCGGCTTGTTTTTTTCAATTCCCTGAGCATATGAACGAACCGCATTTTTTAGAGCCTGTTCATACGCTGTTAAAATACCGCGTGCTCCCTCTGCTACTTTTCCTCTTCCTGTACCGGTAATTTTAGGATACATAACAGAAGCCCAAGACTTTTTTATCGCAAGCATCAAGGGAGACCTCATATATTCAATCCATACGTAGAATCGTTCATTTTCTATACGCGGATCTTTAAAAGAAAGGCGGCCGTCATTCTTTGGAAGTTTGTTCTTAGGTGTAAATTCAAAAAATTCCTCAATATTTCGCTTATTATCGGAAGGTGTATAGGTAAAATCCCAGCCGAATATCATACCTTCAAGAATAAAAGGGGTAAGTGTTTTTAGTTCATCAATAGAATGTTCATAAAAAATATCTGAAGTCTTAATTTCTTTTCCTGGTTCAGTTTCTAAGAGCGACCAGATTTCAACGCGCAGAAGGTTTTCTGCACCTTCTGTTTGCGGTATTGGCGTTTGTCCAAAAAGGGAAGCAAAAAAAACGAGTAAGAAAGGAATTAACGAAAGGCGTCTTTCCATATTTTCCACGGGCTTATGCCCATACGAATTCGTATATAAAGCCAGGCAAATGCAAAGCCTGCAAGATGAGTCATATGAGCAACACCGGAACTAAGGCTCAAAAACTGGTTAAAGATTTCTATTCCAGCATATATACCTATGAGAATTGGAGCGGGTATAGGCAATATACCCCAAATAAATATCTGCGAACGGGGAAAAACGACAGCATATGAAAGCAGCACCGCATACACAGCACCAGAAGCCCCAAGTAAAAACACCCTGTAATTACCGGTGAAATAGTAGACAAGGAAGGAAAATACACCGCACACAAAACCTGATAGTAAATACAGCAGTAAAAATTCCTTACTTCCAATTGCTCTTTCCAGCGTGAGCCCAAAAAACAATAAACCCAGCATATTAAAGATGAGATGAGATAAACTGCCGTGTACGAACATGTAGGTGAAAAACTGCCAATACATTGAATCTCTAACGACATATATAACATTAAGAGAAAGATAATTGTAAAAAATCGGGCTTATAGAGGTGAGTAAGTATATTAAAATATTTATGCCTATAAGATAAAAAACAGTATTATTAAAAGAATATCGAAAGGGTTTACGAATTTTGTTTAAAAAATTCATATTAATCCTCCGCAGATGTTGAGGGGATGGTAGCGGCAAGGGTTACTTTATTTCTTCCATTTCGTTTGGATTGATACAAAGCCTGATCTGCAAACTCTACCAATTCTTTTGCTGTCATTGGTGTTTCAGGAATACAAACTGCAACTCCGATTGATATTGTTACATTCATGCTATTGTTTTCATATGTTAGTAATTTATTCTCAATTTCATGTCGAATTCGTTCAGCAACAAGCATAGCTGCAGAAGCATCTGTGTTATAAAGCATAACAACAAATTCTTCTCCGCCATAACGTCCTGCCATATCTTGTCCGCGTATGCCGTCAAAAATAGTTTTTGAAACCTGCTGAAGAACAAAGTCGCCGCATGCATGTCCATAAGTGTCATTAAACTTTTTAAAAAAGTCTATATCGAGCATCATTACGGCGATGGGCAGCCCGTTCATGTTGGAAAATTCCATTTTCTCGGCAAGAACAGTGTAAAAATAATGCTTAAGTTTGAGGTGTGTCATCATATCTGTGGTGGTCATTTCGATGAGTGAAGCATTATTAATTGCTATAGCAGATAATGACGCAATGTTCATCATTTGCTGTCGTTCATAATCACTGTATGATACACCTTCACCTAAATCTATTCTTTCACCTAACAGAAGAATTCCGTTAAGATGGTTTTTCTGCTTAAGCGGTACAATAAGCGAAGGATTTAATGAGGTGATCTGTTCTAATACAGTTTCATTTCCAAAGGCGCAGGTAAGTTCTTCTAGAGAATAGCAGGAATTATGTTCAGCAAGAAATGAAACTATTGGATGAGTAATTGGTATATTGTATGATACGGTATCACGCGGTTCAAGACCGTTATAGTTAGAATCGAGAGTAAAAAAATCAGAATCGAAGGTTTTGAGAACAAAAACACCTGCTCCTAAGACCCTCATTTGGCACATACAGACATAAAGAATTGATTCAATTAATGTAGAGTATTCAAGAACAGAAGAAAGACTTTTGGATATTTCTAAAAGCTGCTTATAATCATATAATTGCTTCTCATAAGATTCAATTGCACTATTTTGCAGAGTTTTTTTGCTTTTTTTAGCAGTTTGTTTCATGTATTTTTCTTCTCAATAGAAGCTATTATAACATAATTTTGCATAATATCAAGGAAAATTCTCCATTTACTATATTGTTTTTCCAATAAATCTGCATTATCCTTGTTTCTAGTCGAAGTAATGAGCATTTTTATATTAGATATATCTGTAGTTGAGGATTTTTTTGATTCTGAAATTAAAGCCGCAATTTTATTATATAGATCATTAAAATAATTCGCCTGAGTCTCAATAAGGTTTCTTGCCTGTCTATTGGCATTATCAATCATTTGAGACATTTTCTTTAACAGTTCTGTATTTTGCAGCCCTTCGTTTGTATAGCTTTTGAGAAGGTATATGTCATTTTCTCCATTTTTCTCAAAGGTTTTTTCGAATTCAGTAATTCGATTTCTACACTCGCCGCAGGCAAAAACAGATGCTGCAAATTCTGTTTTATAGAGAGGATTTGAAAAGAAACCTTCCACAACAATATCATTTAACAATGATATAATTTGATCTATGAAATATATATGAATAAAAGTTTTTAGTATTTGCATCGGTGTTATGTATTGGAAGGATTCTGTAGAGTTTCGCTGAAGAAAATCATTGGTTTCATGACTATATCCATGAAGCGGTAAGAGTTCCCGTGGGCCAAAAAGTTCCATAAGTTCTTTTTTTATTCTTAAATCCTGAAATTCAGATATAATTCTCTTTGTGTCGGCATCAAATTGTTTACGAATGCGTTCTTTAAAAGGCTGTATAAGCTTTCTTGTGTACTGTGCAGTTTGAGGCTGAAATTCCGTTGTGTTTTTGGAAAGAAAAATCATCTTCTGTAAAGTTGATTTTGTGAGTATATTTCGAAAAACTGCATTAATTTTTTTTAATGACTGCATAATTTTATTTGTTTCTTCTTCAGAAAGGGAGCTTCCTTTCTGAAGTTCAGCAAGAGAAATTACTGCTCGTGCCTCAGAAACTTTAATATCAAGCGATGACGCAATATAATAAATATCCATTAGGGTGTGCTCAATATCAGCTAACAGTACCGGACGGAATTCTGGAATACGTGAAGGATTATCAGATGAGAATGAAGGATCAAATTGATGCAGTACAGAAATATAATTGAACCTGCAAATATCAACAAGACGGTCTATTTCTCGAATTACCTTTTCAATTCTTACAAATTCATCACTGTCAAGCTGATGCAGTATTTTTTCAAGCCGCCTATGTTGTTCTTCGTAAAGCTTATGATTTTCACCGCTTTCTTCAAGTTCCTTTTTTCGTTCATCATAGGAAATACTGTTCCATAAATCTCTGCTTTCTGCATAAAAACCAGTACTAATGAGCATGTCGGTATACTTAGTAATTTTTTGACTATCATCACTTGCGATAGTTTCTGAAAAAAGATTAAAAAGTTCTTTTGATTCAACGTAAAGAATGTGAAGAAGCTCTGCCAAATTGGGTGTTAGAAACCCGTTCTTGTATAGCTGGGGTTGAAGACTTTTTAGCTCGTTTTCTATGTTCTTTAAAGTGCCCATATACCCGGTATCTGAATTTTTTACAGAGAAGAGGTTTTTTAAAATGTTTATTATTGCATTAAGAAATGCCATAGTCACATTGTAAGATGAATAAGGCTTTTTTACAATGAATAAGTAGAAAAAATCTCTTTGTAATCGGATAGCTTTTCTGCTTTAACGATGGAACTCCGTATCGCAGGTCCTCCCTGAAGGCCTTTTGAGTAGCTGCAAAAACGTTTTCGCATTTCTCTACAAGCAGGAAGTTCTCCAATATCTTCTATTAAAACGTTCAGTTCTTCCATTCCTGCTCTAATTCGCTCTGACGGGTCAATGTCCTGGTATGCACCAGATGTTAATAATTCTATAGTCTGACGGAAAATAAAAGGATTTCCCATAGCTCCCCGTGCAAACATAACCGCATCACAGCCGGTTTGCTCGAGCATTGCTTTTGCATCTTCCGGGCTGAATACATCGCCAGAGCCGAAAACAGGTATTTTTCCCTTTAATAGTGTTACTAATTCAGTAAGAATAGTCCAGTCGGCCTTTCCTTCGTAGCCTTGTGCGCGGGTACGGGCATGGATAGTAACCGCCTTTGCTCCAGCTTCATAGGCTGCAAGTGCTGCTTCCTTCCATGTCAGGTTTTGTGCATCCCAGCCGGAACGAATTTTTACTGTAACAGGAATTGTTTGTGCAGCTTGTACGGCCGTCTTCGTAATGGTATACAGTTGTTCGGGGTTCTTTGTTAAGGCTGAACCTGCACCTGATTTTATTATTTTTGGTACAGGACAGCCGGCATTAATATCAATAAGAGATGGATGATGCTCAGATACAACGATCTTTACTGCTTCTTCTATTGCGTGAGGATCCCCGCCAAAGAGTTGAGGAGCAAAAAAATTTTCATTAGAAGCACGTAAAAGCAGCTGTTCTGTTTTTCCTGAACCTCTATACAAAGCTTCTGAAGAGACCATTTCTGTGTAGCACAGGGAAGCTCCTCCTTTAATACAAACCGATCTGAATGCTCTGTCGGAGTATCCGGCAACCGGTGCTAAAAACAAGTTGCCGGGAATGAGAAGCTCCCCAATTTCTATGGGATGATACAGGCTCATTGGTAGTCTTATTCAGGCAGTCTGAAAAATTTACAGCTATTTTTCCATAGCTGAGCGCTTAATTCTTCAAGTTCAATATCCAAGAGGTCTGATAAAAAACGAACAGTAGAAGGTGTATATGAAGGCATGTTGCGCTTTCCTCTGAATTCTGCAGGAACCATGAAAGGGCTTTCTGATTCAACAAGAATTCGATCAAGCGGTATATTTAATACAGTTTCGTGCAGATTTCTTGCATTTCGGTATGTTAAATTTCCAGCAAAGGAGAAGCATACATTGAGATTTAGCGCTTTTTTTGCATAGTCAGCATCTTCCGAGTAGCAATGCAGAACTGCTCCTGCATCCGGAATGCGTTCGCTTAATATGTCAAAAACATCTTTTCCAGCATCACGATTATGAATTATAACAGGAACATTCATTTTTTGAGCAATTTCCAGCTGAGTAATAAACAGTTCTATCTGTGAGCGTTTATCTCCGAATTTTCTAAAATAATCCAGTCCTGTCTCGCCGAGCGCTATAACATTCGGAAGTTTTAGTCCGTTTTCGATTGTTTGAATCCAATCTTTTCCGGGATTTGTAACTTCTGATGGTGCGACTCCTACTGCGTGGTAGACACCTGGAACAGATTTGAGATTTGTGTATACCTGTGTAAAGTCATGTAAACTATTACAAATGCTCACAATTCGAGTAACTTGTGCTTGTTTTGCTTCCTGTATAACACGAAGCTGTTCAATAGGGTCATCATAAATCAACCCTATGTGGGCGTGAGTATCAAAAAACTGCATGGCTTTCTTCCAAAA
>CAZLNE010000027.1:0-22460 GCA_964560975.1 uncultured Treponema sp.
ATTAAAGTCATACGACAAAACAGGCAGATCATTAATATAGCCCGTGTCGCGCGATTCCTGCATCGTCGACAGTTTTCCAACAGGATTTGTCCCTCCGTGGTACATGTAGTAGCCTAAAAGATTTACACCGCTTCCCAGTTTTACAAGAGACATAGCTCCTATATCTTGAGCCGATGCAAGAGGTCTTCTGTGTTTAGTGACCTGGAGCCCGCCGCCAAGTTCCGCAGTTAAATATGGAAACTTTTTTAGATCAAACGTAATACCCGTTCCAAAACCGAAATCGCTTCCTATGTTGTGATCATTCCGTTCATGCGTAAAAATATAATTTCCGCTCGGTTCAATTTCGGTTAAGCGCTGATCCCATGGAGCTTCGCAATAGCCGCCCATCACAGGAATAAGGCCGCCTGTTACAGCTCCTCCCCATCCTGTTGCAGTGAACAAGGGAACATCGAACCCTGTTTCCTTTGCCATTGCGGTGAGGGTTTTCATGTGTTCCTCACCCTCTTCACCGCCAAGACCGCCGCAGTGCCCAAACTCGTTTTCGATCTGAACTCCTATTACAGGTCCTCCGGAAGGAAATATATCAGTGTCTTTTAACAATAATCCATCAGCCTGCTCTGCAATTTTCACATAGAGCTTTTTTACTGTCTTAAAATATTCTTTGTCATTTGTCCGTACTTTAAAATCTTTTTTTAAGAGCCAATCGGGGAAACCTCCGTTACGAACCTCGCCGTGACACCATGGACCTATGCGTAAAAAAAGAGAAACTCCGCATTCACCGCATGTCTTTATAAATGTGCGTAAATCCTTGTTCCCGAAAAAATCCCACACACCCTCTTCTTCCTCATGATGAATCCAAATAACATATGAAGATACTACAGAAACTCCGCCTGCTTTCATTTTTAAAATGGATTCTCTCCAGTATTCTTTCGGGTATCGTGAATAGTGTATTTCCCCCATGACAGGGAACCACGGCTCATTATTTTTTGTCAAATACTGCGGAGTAAAACCATATTGTGTCATACGCAATCCTTTTTTTTATTCTTTCGGAGATAAAACAAAATCATCAAGTGATCCCCAGCCGTTTGCACTGCATGAAATAAACGCCCCAGCCGTAACTTTTCCATCATCTCCGACAGTAATTCCTGTGATTACAGGATTTCTAAAGTTCCTCCAGCCGTCTACATTTGTTTCCTTACGGTATTCTTTTTTTCCCGACGCTGCATAAATGTACATGTTTTGAGTTCCCGCATCTCCGCCGTGTAATGCAAGAGAAAAATTATATAATCCAGGTTTTAAATTTGTCACCGTTTGTTCTACATAGAATGAAAGATTAGTTTTAGACCAAAAGTGCAGAGCCTTATTTCCGGTCTTTGCATCGCTCGTTTTTTCCTGAACAAATAATTCAGTAGTACTGTTATTTATATTTTCTATTTTCCACATTGATATGTCTTTTTCTTCAAAAGAGCTGTTGTTAAGATAATTTTTTTCTACGACGGCAGCTTTTATGAACGGTCTTATATCAGTTTCGATTGATGCAAGGTTCCCGTAAATAATATACTCAGCAACTCCTAACCTGCTCATATCAGTTAAAAGAGCAGAAGTTCCGTTTTCGCTATTTATACCGCTTGACTCCCACATAACTCTTTCTACAGAACTTGATCCGTCATTAAACAATACTGATATAGTCTCCGGCAGTATTAACTCATCGCCTTTTCTAACTCTCACTGTTAATTCTTCAACAGCATCGGGGACACGGCTCGTCTGTGCACCTGTTCTTACAAGATTGAACACATTAAGAGATGCAAGCGGCTTACCGTAAAAGTCAAAAAGCGCCTGATTGTCCCAGGAAGAGCCTCCGTAATATTTTCCCGCGTCGGACGGGTCATACACAGAGGCATAGCTCGATGCCCAGCCTGAACCGTATTTTTCCCATAACAGACTTTGTTCTTCCAACGTGGATCCGCTAACGCCTATCCATGCAGGTTCCCAATAATAAAAGCCCATTCCGCCAGCTTCATGAACAGCGTTAATTACTTCACGAATTGCTGTTGTCTGTCCCTGCACTGTTGCAGGCCATGGTTTATCACACATTGTTTCTTTAGAAATTGTATTTCCAGTGAAGTCTGCATTCTCATATGTACTGATATATGAAAACTCGGAACACATAACATCTTTTCCCGAAAGCTCTTTTACTTTTCCAAGAACTGTACTAAAATTTTCAACAGTCCCATGCCAATACGGATAATACGAGGAAGCGAAAATATCATAATCAACATTCTGCTTATTTAAAATCTGTACATACCGCTCATACTCGCCTTCTTTTTCAGGGTTAGTAAAATGGAGAACGACTTTAATATCTTTATGTTTTTCCTTTGCCGCATCCCGTACAGCACGGCTTCCTTCTTTCATAAGTTTAGCAATATTTATCCAGTTTTTTTCACCGCAAAAAGAACCGGTTGTTTCGTTACCTATCTGTACAAATGCTGCATTCACTCCCTCTGAAATTGCATATAGAATACTTTCTTTAGTATACGAGTACAGAGCTTGAGCTTTTTCATCAATACCCATTCCCTGCCATGCTCTGGGGGCCTGCTGCTTTGAAGGGTCTGCCCAGAAATCTGAATAATGAAAATCGATCATCACAGACATCTTCGCCTTCGTTGCCCGTTTTCCAATTTCAACAGCCCTTTTTATATCAACATTGCCGCCTCCAAAGCCTCTTCCTTTTTCATCAAAGGGATTATTCCACACGCGTACTCTAATACTCGAAATACCGTTTTCTTTCAAAACCGAAAAAATATCAATTTGATTTCCTTCTTTATTTTTAAATACTACCCCGCTTTCTTCAAGAGAGAGAATACTTGAAATATCTGCTCCCATTACAAAGTCTTTCGAAAGCCCTTCAATTTTTTTTACAAATACACCGCTATCTTTTTTTCCTGCTGTATGTTTCACACAAGAAAAAAGGCCTGCAATTAAAAGACATACTGCGAGTATTAAAACTATTTTTGAGTTTCTAAATCTGTTTTTTTTCATACTTACTCTTTGACGGCAGCTCCGCCGAAACTGGTGATCATTATCTTTTGGGAAAGAACAAAAAATATAATAAAAGGAATTGCAACAATAAGAGAACCGGCTGCAAACGTTGTAAATTCATTTTTCTTATCAGTTACAAAACTAAATAATCCGAGAGCTAATGTCTGCTTATCTACTGAACGCAAAACCATTTTAGGAAAAATAAAATCCATCCATGGAGCAGTAAAACTTGTAATTGCTAAAAACGTAATGATAGGACGCGCGACGGGAAGAATAATTGTAGAATAAATTCTAAAGTGACTGGCTCCGTCAATTCGTGCTGCTTCATCAAGGCTTTTAGAAACTGTGTCCATGTAGTTTTTCACAAGCCAGGTATTGTAGGGAATATTTCCTGCAACATACACAAGTACGAGACCCCACAATGTATCAAGTCCATTAATGCGCAGCAGTATTACATAGATTGCAACCATTCCGACAAAAGAAGGAAATATTTGAAGAATGAGCATAGACATTAACATGGGTTTTTTAAATGTAAACTTAAATCGTGAATATACATACGCACCAAGAGAAGCAATAACAACAGTCGAAACACTTGTGCTAACTGCAATTATGAGCGTATTAGAAAACCATTTTCCATATGATGTTTCTGTAAACAGCCTGATAAAATGTTTGGCGGTAAATCCGTCGCCGAACGGAATTATATTTACCGATGCTATTCCCACTCCCGGTGAAAAAGCCGCGCTTACAACATATACGAGCGGATACAGTACAAAGAGTGAAACAATTATAAATATGAGCATTATAAATGATTTATTTATTTTTTCAATGAAATAACTTTTTCTCATAATTCACCTTCCTTGTACGCCTTAGTACGCCTAAAATTATATATTGCAAACGGAGCCAGGACTATAAAAATAAGAACCGCAATAACAGAAGCATAATTGTATTTTAAAAGAGTAATAGTTAATTTATAAATCCATGTGACAAGAATATCGGTGCCGCCTGCACTTGTTGTCGTACTGTCAGCAACTGTCGGATTTCCTCCGGTGAGAAAAAAGATTGCCCCGAAATTATTTATATTATGGGTAAACGACATGATTATTAACGGCATAGTTTGATACAACACTAGAGGCAGTGTAATTTTTCCGAGTACCTGCATCTTATTTGCACCGTCGATCCTTGCCGCTTCATATAAATCCTGAGAGACCGCCGTCATTGTTCCCATTGTTAAAAGCATAAAGTAGCCGAACCCAGCCCACATGTTAATAATTATTACAGTGATCTGTGCCAATAGCGGAGAACCAAGCCAGGGAATCGGATCTGTTATCAGTCCAAACTGCATAAGAGTTCTATTAATAGTCCCAAACGTTCCATTCAATAAATTCTTCCAGACAAGCATACTCACAACCGCCGGGACTGCATAAGGCAAAATAAAAATTACTCTGAATACAGGAGAAATTTTTATTTTGCTTTCTTTTAAAAGTACTGCAATCAGTAAACCGCCAAAGTAGCAGGTGAGCGTTGCAAAGAAAGCCCATATGAGAGTCCAGAGAGCAACACGCGCAAAACCTCCCGACCATGCAGCTTCTCCTCCCATCAAATCCTTAAAGTTCTGAAAGCCGACCCAGTCAACAGTATTGTTTGGAGGAATATGAGACGGTGCTGAATAATTCGTGAACGCTACACAAATTGAAAAAACAAGCGGGACAACAACGAATACAAGAAGAAGAATAAAAGAAGGGGCAAGACCTGCTATAGGAAACGCTTTTGAGAGGCTCAATTGTAATGATGCCTTCTGAGTAATACCTGTTTTTTTTCTGCACAGTTCTTTATACCGGGCCTGTGCGCTTCTAACAGAAATAATAAACATAACAACAAATAGAGCAACTATTGCCAGTGTTAAAATTCCGTCAATGAGCATGAAGATTGAATTACTGCGCTGCTTTATTGGGACTCCAGGCTGCGGAGAGCCCAATGTAATGAGATGTATTACTTTTGTTACAATTACAGGAGAGAAAATTAGAAAAACAATTTCTGTTAACGCAAAAAATATTCCTTTTACATAATCTTTCAGCTGTACTATGTGAGACAATCCCATAAAACAGGAAGCAGTTATGGTTATTTTTTTTTCTGCACTACCGTCAAAGAGCGCCGGTTTTTCCATGTATATTCTCCTATAACAAAAAATAAAAACGGGGAGCAGTGCAAGACCGCTCCTCGTTTCATTACTGACAGTTACTTGCCCAGAATGGCGGCGTTACAGGCATCAAGTTCCTTTTGAACATCTGCACCGTCCCAGATGTTTTTACTTGCATTGTTCATAGCTTCCCAATATGCACCCATCTGCGGAATTGAAGGCATGGGGAATGCATAATCAAGCTGCTGCAGGAAGCCGGTCATATAAGGACTGTCAACCTTAGTGCTTATAGATGGAACGGCTCCTGTAATACTAAATCGCAGCTGCTGCATTTCATCTGATACTAAGAACTCTGCAAATTTTGCTGCTTCTTCCGGGTAATCAGAATATGCTGATACAAACATCGCTCTTGTTCCCGAGAAAGAGGCGGATGGTTTGGAATCGCCGGGGAGTGAAGGAAGAGGGGCTACACCGAAATCGACACCGGCATTTTTAAAAGGAACAACATTCCATAAGCCGGTAATATGCATAGCTGCAGTTCCGGCTGCGAAAGCGGCATCGGCAACAGAAGTTGTAAGATCTGCGGCAGGAACATTTAATGCAGAGCGGAGATTCTGGAAGAACTTCATACCTTTTACAGATTTAGCAGAGTTAATATTTGTACTGGTTGTATCAGTTCCGGATGGACCGAACAGACGGTTGCCGTCGCTGGTTGTAAAAACAATAGTATAATAGGCATTTCCAACATCCATTATAAATCCGTATTTCCCTGAATTCGCTGCATTGAATTTTTTTGCAAATGTAGCAAGATCTTCCCATGTTTTTGGAAGTTCGGATTCTTTGATTAAAGCCTTGTTGTAGAATAATGCATAGGTTTCTGCTGATACAGGATACCCGTACATTTTTCCGTTATACGTTAATGCAGTTGAACAAGCGCCAAGAACTTTTGACTTCATTGCAGCGCCATTTACCGTTTCAAGAACATGGCCGCCGGAAACAAGCTCGCCGAGCTTATCATGCGGAGCGGCAAAAAGATCAGGACCAACCCCTGCAGGACCGTCAAGTGCAATTTGACCAGCGGCATCACCAAGCTCAACATTAACAAATTCAATTTTTATGTTGGGATTTTTTGCAGTAAATGCTTCACCAGCTTTTTTAATGAACTCATCCGGTCCGTTTGTTGATTCCCAGACTTTTAGAGTCACAGGCTCTGCTGTTTTTTTTGGAGCTTGTTCTTTTTTACAGCTTACAAAAAAAATTGCAGGAATGAGCAATAATGCCAATACCAATAGTTTACGATTCATTATTTCCTCCTTGTTTCTTCCGTTTATTACCGGTAAGAAATCTATACGAACCCGAAGACTTTTTATCTGCGGGATGAATCCCTTATACGTAATTCCCAGCCAACGCGATTAACCTTTTTTACTTCCCTGCCGCTGAGTGCATCAAGCATTAATTCGCCTGCCTTAATGCTGAGCTGTTCGACTGCAACATGAAGAGCAGTTATGGGCGGATGATACTGCTCCATTAAAACGCTGTCATAAAAAGATACGACCCTCATATCCTCGCCCACCCTGATTCTCTCTTTATGCAGTACCTTTAAAACCTTTGAGCAAATTACATCATCCATACAAATAATACATGTACATCCCGAACTGATAAGTTTTTTTATAAGAATTTCTGAATCACCTTCAAGCACAGCATTCCAATAAACTTTTTTTTCATAGTCAGCAACACCGCCTGCTTCCATTGCAGAACAAAAACCTTTATACCGATCTTTATTAACCTGATGCTTTGGATCACCTGCAAGAAGCACAATATCAGTTTCCCCCTGATACAGAAGATACCGTGTCATTTCCCGGCATCCTTCCTCCTGATTGCTGTCCACTTGAATAATATCAGAATCATTAGTTGTGCCTATTACAACAAAGGGAATTCCGCTCGACTTTAAATACTCAACGGCCTTATCATTAGAAAGAAGCCGGGTCAAAATTACTCCATCAACCTTCTGGTTCCGTACAAGTCTTTTTAATCCTATACAGCTGTCATGAGCAGTAATAGAAAAAATAACATCATAATCGGCCTTGCCAACCGTTGACGCAATACCGTTCAAACATGTCTGGAAAAATGGTATTTCATTTACCTCCGCATCACTGGGAACAGCTACAGCAATATTGAAAGACTTAGAAAATGCAAGACTTTTTGCTATGTGATTAGGACGGTAACCGCATTCCTGTATACAATCTAAAACCTTAGAGCGAGTCTCTCCGCTAATTCTGCCCTTGCCGGATATCGCCCTTGAAACAGTAGTCTTTGAAATTCCAAGTTTTTCGGCAATATCATCTATGGTAACAGTAGAGGATGCATTTTGACCATCTTTGCGCAACCGGTTGTTCATAATTAACACAGTATCACGAGTCTATTAGCATGTCAAATTTTTTTTTGAAGAAAAGCTCTTTTTTAGTACTGTTTAGGAGAACCCACACTGATTCGAGATTGGTTGTGATTGACCTGTTCGGGATTATCTAAGCCTGCAGATTCTAATGATATCATACTGATTCTAGAAAGCTGGTCGGGGTTGCCACACGGATTCAAGCTGACTACGTCATCTCTTCCCAAAGATAGACCGTGGAGCCATCGAATCCGCGTGACCTTGTCTCCCGTTCCTTCTTTCTGTTCATTTGCGCTCTTCCTTACAATAAAATATTCTCTCTTTTTTCTTTTTGATCATGCAGATATGAAATTCTCTCCCACTTCAAAGAATTCTGCCCAAAATTAATCAATAGCCCTACTTTATAGTTCATACCTGCTAAATAATTTATTACCTGTGCCTTGTGAGCCTTCACCAGACAAGAAGCTGCTTTTAACTCAACAATAATTGAATCATAACAAATAAAATCTGCAATATATTTATGGTCAAGCTTTAATCCTCTATAAAAAACACTAATTTTATATTCTCTTGTATATGGAATATCTTGAAATCCAAATTCCAAGGCGAGAGCACTTTGATAAACTGGTTCCAGAAATCCATTTCCTAGTTCATTATGGACACTCATACAGGCATTAATAATTTTAGCCGTTTTTTCTTCATACAGAATCACGATATCTCCTTTTCACTAATGTATAATCCTTTAAAACAATTAGTAGAAAACATTCAAAGAATTATGATTGTTCTACTCATCAATATTATATGTTCAGATATAGTAGTTTATACTCAAATGTACGTATATTTTTTTGTTTTTTTCCTACACTGATTCGAGCTGGTCGATAATACCACACTGATTCGAGATTGGTTGTGATTGACCTGTTCGGGATTATCTAAGCATGCAGATTCTAATGATATCATTCTGATTCTAGAAAGCTGGTCGGGGTTGCCACACGGATTCGAGCTGACTACGTCATCTCTTCCCAAAGATAGACCGTAGGGCTATAGAATCCGCGTGACCTTGTCTCCCGAATATCTCTCTTACATAATCTTGCCCCTTGTATTCCCGTTCTTCTAGTCACTTCCCAACCCCGCCTCTTCCCAAAGATAGACCGTAGGGCTATCGAATCCGCGTGACTTTCTCTTATATCCTTCTTTTTTGGTCAAATTCCGCACTTTTTTCTTTCTTCCCGCTTATAAACAATGCTGTTAATGCATATAATACTTATGATATATGAATACAATCGAAAAGCACTTATTATCCGTTTTAAAAAAATACTTCGGCTACTCTGAATTTCGCGATACGCAAAAAGACATCATTCTCTCCGTATTAGCCGGTAGAGACACGCTTGCGGTTATGCCCACTGGAGGCGGTAAGTCTTTGTGTTATCAAATACCAGCTCTCATTATGGATGGACTAACTCTAGTAATTTCACCTCTTATTGCGCTTATGCAGGATCAGGTATCTCAGCTTGATAAGGTTGAAATTCCTTCACTGTTTTTAAATAGTTCACTCGACTGGGAAACTTATAAATTCAATATGAACCTTGTGCGTTCAGGACAGGTAAAACTGCTGTACTGTGCCCCGGAAACTTTAGCAACAGAAAGAGTACAAACCCTTCTTTCTTCGGTAAAGGTAAGTCTCATAGCTATTGATGAAGCTCATTGTATATCCGAATGGGGCCATGACTTCCGGCCAGAATACAGACAAATAAAAACCTTCCGTTCTATCTTCCCAGATGCTGTTCTTTTAGCGCTTACTGCGACGGCAACAAAGCAGGTACGCAAAGATATTGCCAAAAGTCTTGCAATGAAAGAAAGCGCCGAATTTGTTTCAAGTTTTGACAGAGAAAATATTTATTTCGAAGTTATTAGTAAGGCAGGAACAGGCGGTCAAAAAAAAGCAGAAGCTCACTTGTGTAATTTTATTAATGAACACAAAAACGATAATGGAATTATCTATTGTTTTTCAAGAAAAAGTGCAGATTCAATGGCAGCTCTCCTCCAAAGTAAAAAAATATCGGCAAAGAGTTATCATGCGGGATTAAGCGACAAAGAAAGAGCTCAGAATCAGGAAGACTTTTTATCAGGCAGAATTAAGATAATTGCCGCAACGGTCGCCTTCGGTATGGGAATTAATAAAGCTGATGTACGATTCGTCATTCATTTTGATCTTCCAAAAAGCATCGAGCAATATTATCAGGAAATTGGAAGAGCAGGCAGAGACGGTAAACCCGCGCGCGCCATACTCTACTACAGCCACGGCGACACTCATAAACTGGAATTCTTTCTCCGTGATAAAAGCGAACGCGAAAAAGAAAAAGAGCGTATGAAAATTAACGATATGGTTCAATTCGCAGAATGCACCACTTGCAGAAGACAGGTTATACTCAATTACTTCGGCGATGAACTAAAGCCTATGCATGATCAATGTTGTGACTGCTGCTCTTTTGACAAAAACGATCTTGTTGATATTACTATTCCGGCACAAAAATTTTTATCATGTGTCGCAAAAACCGGAGAAAAATACGGCGCAACCTATCTTATTGATATTCTGCAGGGCTCCCGTCAAAAACGGATTCTTGAGAATAAACACAACACCTTGAGTGTATGGGGAATAGGAAAAGAATACAGCAAAGAGCAATGGTATGAAGTGTCAAATCTCCTAATAGCACAGGGCTATATGAAAAAGACAGAAGATTACAGCGTTCTATCTCTAACGCGCGAGGCAAAAGATGCTCTTATACAAAAACAGTCTTTTTATGCGCGGGAAGCAATATGATATCAGCATTCAAACATATACACATACTGGGTGCTTCCGGTTCCGGGACAACCACACTTGGGGAAGCATTATCAAAAAAATTGAACTACACTCATATCGATTCTGACGACTTTTTTTGGAAAACAAAGTTTACCGAACCTTACCCCAGAGAAGAACGCCTTCAAAACCTGTCAAAAGTCTTACATCAAACTGATACATGGATTCTTTCAGGTGCTGTTATAGACTGGGGAAATCCGCTCACTCCGCTGTTCGATCTTGTGATTTTTATCAGTGTGAATAATGAGCTTCGTATAGAAAGGCTTACAGAAAGAGAACGGATGCGTTACGGGAAAGAAATTGAACCGGGTGGTGCCAGGCACAAAGAATTCATTGAGTTCATGGAATGGGCAAACCTCTACGAAACAGGAGGCCTGGAAGTTCGCAGCCGTATGCAGCAAAAAGCATGGTTAACCAGACTTTCGTGCAAAGTTATAGAACTGGATGGTGCGAGACACATTAACGAACTGGTATCTCTCATACGGATTTATTGAAAAAGGAATTAAAAAATTTGAGCATCTTCCCTTTTCCGTCTGCTTTTTAGAAATTGCATTACAATAATAAAAATTTATATATTCCACAAAAAACCCTATATAATAGAGAATTCTAAATCAAAAAAAAGTTTTCTTTTCTACTTTTGTACTGTATACTCTGTAATAGAATGAGGAGCTTGTGCATGGAACAGGACGAATCGTTTTTTTTACAAGAAATTTTAGAGCAAATTCAGGCAGGGTACTGGGATTGGAATCTAGTCTCAGACGAAAAACATATTAGCCCTCGTACACTACAAATGCTCGGATATGCTGAGAATGAAATTGAAAACACATCTCTCGCTTGGGAAGCCCTCCTATTCAAAGAGGATATTCCTCTTGTCTTAGAAAATTTTAAACTCCACATCGAAAGTAAGGGAAAGATTCCTTTTAGAAATAAAGTACGCTATCACCATAAAGACGGCTCCACTGTCTGGATTCTTTATACAGGTCGTATACTGGAATGGGATGATGAAGGTAAACCGAGAAGAATAATCGGCACTCATACAGATATAACAGAACAAAAAGCTGCAGAAGAAGCGCTTCGCCAAAGTGAATTTTCCTTGAAAAAACAGATTGCTCTTTTAAATGTTCTCTTAGATAATTTAACCACCGGTGTTTTCATGGTAGAAGTACCTAGCGGTAAGCCGTTAATTGCAAACAGCGTTGCTAGAGAAATTCTGGGCCGGGGTATTCTGCCGGATGCTAACAGAGAAAATCTTTCCGAAGTATACAAGGCTCATAAACTTGGCGAAACCTCACCTTATCCAGTGGAAGAAATGCCTATTATCAGGGGAATGTCTGGTGAGAGCAGTAAAGTATACGACATGGTCATTGAGCGGCCGGACGGAAAAGAAACGCTGCTTGAAATTACAGGAGTTCCTGTCCGTAACGACAAAGACGAAATCTGGGCAAGTCTCGTAAGTTTTCAGGATATTTCGGAAAGAAAACATATGGAAGAAATTCTTTCAAACACTCAAAAACTTGAGTCGCTTGGTGTTCTTGCAGGGGGTATAGCACACGACTTCAATAATCTAATGGGTGGAATTTTTGGTTTTATAGAACAAGCTCACGATTTAAGCAGTGAGGATCGCGTTAAAGAAATTCTAGACAAAGTTACTAAAAACATTGACCGTTCCCGCTCGCTTACGCAGCAGCTTTTAACCTTTGCTAAAGGAGGCAGCCCTGTAATGGAGGTTGCACCTTTTTTCCCCTTTATTAAACAAGCAGTACAATTTGCTCTCAGCGGTTCTTCGGTTTCATCATATTACATAATTGATGAGAATCTTTGGATGGCAAATTACGACAAAAATCAGATAGCACAGGTAATAGATAATCTTGTAATAAACGCTCTTCAGGCAATGCCGTCTGGAGGGAATCTTGTTATTGAAGCACACAATAAAGAAATTGCTAAAGGACGACACCCAGTTCTCAAAGCAGGAAAATACGTCGTTTTCATAGTATCAGACAACGGAACCGGAATACCTAAAGAGATACAGGCGCGTGTTTTTGACCCGTTTTTCACTACAAAGCAGCAAGGCTATGGGCTGGGACTTTCAACAAGCCATTCTATAATCACCCGCCACGGCGGCGCTATAGAAGTCTTCTCTGAACTTGGTAAAGGCACTACATTCACTATGTATCTGCCTGCAGTTATTACACAACCGCCGGTTGAACAGAGTTATGCGTATTCACATCATAGGGGAAGCGGAACCTTCCTTGTCATGGATGACGATGAGGTGATGAGAGAAATACTAACTGCTATGCTTAAGCTTTTAGGATACGAAGTTGTATGTACCGAAAACGGCCAGGAAGCAGTTAATTTTATGGTTAAATGCATTATAAATAAAAAAAATGTTTCTGGAATGCTTTTTGACCTCACCGTTCCCGGCGGAATGGGAGGAAAAGAAGCTATAGAAAAAATTCGGGCTATGGGCATTAGAATACCGGCGTTTGTGGCAAGCGGATATGCTGACGATCCGATTATTATTAACCCTAAAAAGTATGGTTTTAATGCCAGTATTAGAAAACCATTCATAAAGACAGAACTTATAGATATACTGGAAAAACACATGTACAAAGAAGAAGGGAACCGCTAATGGACACGAATAAAAGCGAATTACTTTTTATAGGAGAAGCCAATGAAATATTTTAGAGATCTTGTAAAGGAACAAGAAGAAGAAGTTACTAATTTAAAAGATATTATTAACAAGATTAACAATGACAACATTGTTCCTCATAAAAAAATACTCGGAGCTTTACTTACCGGAAGCGTAGCCAGAGGAGACGCAAGAAAGGGACCTTTCGGCATCATGATAGATGTATCAGTTGTGGTAAAAAACAAAGAAGATATCAGTCTGGAAAAAATTTTCGGAAAAGATGAAGAGCCTCATATTCCCTTTCACTGTGTTCCCATAAAAGACGATATCTGGATTGCGGTAAAAGTACTGGAAGAAGAAGATTTATGGAAGATTAGAAATGAGAGTGAATCTACGATATTTGCCATGAATGAATCGATTATTCTTAATGACAAAAAAGGCATTCTTAAAAAATGGAAGGACGAATACTTTGTCATCACCGAAGAACAGGCAAAGGATCGGGCAAAGAGCCAATATTACAGATTCTGTTATGTTACAGGCGATTACCGTTTTGAAAAATGGAGCTACCGCGAAGCGTGGGTACAGTGTGCACAGAATTTTAATGAGGCAAATGAGTGTTTTCTCAGCTTTCTATACTGCATTAACTCAATGTTCATACCGCGAAAAGACTGGCTCACCTACCTCACATATGAAATGGAAATTAAACCTGAAAAACATGAAGAATATATGAATATACTGTATACTACTGTTCTTAACAAACAAAGTCTTAGTAAAAAGTTTCAGATATATGAAGAGTTACGTTCTTGGATGGAAGCATTAATTATATAAGGAGTATTTATGGAAAGAAAAATTGAAAAGCAAGTTAAAGGGTATAGAACAAAAGACGGTGCAGGAGTAAGCCTTGTGCGTGTGTTAGGACCGGCGACCGTTAAAGACTTTGACCCCTTCCTCATGCTCGACTCCTTTGACAGTACTAACCCCGAAGATTATATCGCGGGATTTCCCTTTCATCCGCATCGTGGAATAGAAACTATCAGCTATATATATAGAGGAAAGATGACGCACGGCGACAGCCTCGGAAACGAAGATACCATAACCGATGGTGAAGTACAATGGATGACAGCAGGATCTGGAATTATGCACGAAGAAAAACTTCCTGCATCTGAAAGAATGCTTGGGGTACAGCTATGGCTCAACATGAGAGCAAAAGAAAAAATGGAAAATCCGGGCTACAAACGCATAAAAAGTACTGATATTCAAGAAGTCCCAATAGAAGGTGGAAAAATCCGTGTGCTCGCAGGAACATATGAGAAGACAGAGGGTTTTAAAGGCAAGCATCTTCCCCTTAATTATTATGATATCCATCTAAAAGAAAATGCATCAATAACCTTAAAAACAGAACAAGACAAATCAGTTGTATGTTTTACTCTGCTTGGAGATGTTAATATCGAGGGAACGCTCGTGACAGAAAAAACGGCGGTTAAATTAAGCAAGGGCGATTCTGTAACAATAAAAGCAATTAGCAGCAATGCTCAAATTCTTTTTATGAGTTCAGATTACTTAGGAGAATCTGTTGCCTGGGGCGGCCCCATTGTAATGAATACACAGGAAGAACTTAATAAGGCCTTTGATGACTTAGATAAAGGAACGTTTTTACAAAAGAACATTAAGTATTAAGATACAAAAATCTCGCTCTGTATCTTTTATACGACCTAGGAGATTAAATGAATTATGAACAACTAGAAACACAACGATTAATCCTTAGAAAATTTACTCCACAGGATCTAAATTTTGTATATGACCACTTTTCCAGCACCTTTGTTTCTCAATACCTTTATGACAATGAACCTCCGCAAAATATCGAAGAAGCAAACGAAATACTCGGGTGGGCAATGGATCATGATTCTAACCATTTACGCTGGTGCATAGTTCTAAAAGAAACTAAAGAGCCAATCGGCACTATCGGGTTTCATAGATATGATGAGCAAAATAATTCCGCAGAAATCGGCTACGATCTTACAGAAAAATATACACAAAAAGGACTAATGAGCGAGGCTCTTTTGTGTATTATGCAGCATGGAAAAACAGCTTTTGGATTACACCGGATTCATGCAAGTGTTGCTGCAGAAAATGAGGCTTCAAACAGACTCCTTGAGAAAAACGGATTTCTCTTAGAAGGCATTTGTAGAGATCAGTACTTCTTCAGAGGAACATATTATGATCACAAAATTTGGTCATATATCAGCAAGTAATATCATTTTTTTCCCTTTTTTACTAAAAAACATGATATTATTTTCTTGTAGAGTTTTTGTTTCTCCCGTGGAATTTAGTAATACAGTACCCCTTTGAACTAGAGTTAAAGGATTTTATATGATACCGGAAAGTAAAAGAGAGCATAAGTATCAGTCCATTCTCAATTACAGCCGCATAGGCACATGGGAATGGAATGTTCAGACACGGGAAGTTTTTTTTGACGATATGTGGTTCAATATTATAGGCTACAAAGCAGAAGAACTGGAGCCAGTCACAATTCATACATGGGAAACATTAGCGCATCCTGACGATTTATTAACATCGAATGCTTTATTAGAACAGTACTTTTCCGGTGCAGCAGCATCATATGACTTAGAATGTAGGATGAAACATAAAAAAGGCCATTGGATCTGGTGCCTTGACCGCGGGAGAGTAATTTCTAGGACAGAAGATGGGAAACCCCTTTTAATGGTTGGTTCTCACGAAGATATAACTGAGCGGAAAAATACAGAAACGGCACTAAGAGAAAGCGAAGAACGTTTTAAGTCTCTTCACAATGCCTCATTCGGCGGTATAATTATTCATGACAACGGCATCATTTTAGAGTGCAATCAGGGTCTTGCAGATCTTACAGGGTTTTCTGTTCCTGAACTCATAGGAATGGATGGGTTACTGCTTATTGCAGAAAAAGAACGGGATTATGTACGTAAACAGATTGCAGAAGGTTATGAAAAACCCTATGAAACCATTGGAGTTCGAAAAGACGGGACAGAATACCCTATACGGCTTGAAGGCCGCAATGTTCATTATAAAGGCAGAAAAGTAAGAACAGCAGAATTCAGAGATATGACCGATCAAAAAAAGGCGGAAGAAGCAATACTTGCAGAAAAAGAACGCCTTTTAGTAACCTTACGCAGTATAGTTGATGGAGTTATTACTACTGATACTAACAGCCGCATACTATTGATGAGTAGAGCTGCCGAAGAACTTACAGGATGGAAGCAGGAAGAAGCCCAAGGAAAAAAGCTGGATAGAATATTTAAAATTATCCATGAAAAGACCCGTGAGCCGGTTAAAAATCCTGTTAAAAAAGTTCTTGCAACAGGCACTATAATTGAAATTGAAAGTAAAATTCTTCTCATTTCAAGGAACGGTACGGTAAGGAAAATTGATGATTCTGCTTCGCCAATAAAAGATAAAGACGGTAAAACCATAGGTGTTGTTCTTGTTTTCCGCGACACAACTGAAAAACAAAAGCTGTTGGAAATTGCACAAAACACGCAGAAACTGGAAGCACTCGGAATTCTCGCAGGCGGGATTGCACACGATTTTAATAACCTCATGGGCGGCATCTATGGATACATTGATATGGCAAAAGAAGAATCCAAAGATACACAGGTAAGCTATTATCTTTCTCAAGCCATGACTACCATAGATAGAGCTCGATCCCTAACCCGGCAGTTGTTAACCTTTTCCAAAGGTGGTGCTCCCATTCAGAAAACTGACCATCTCTTTCCTTTTATTGAAGAAACAGTGAAATTTGCACTAAGCGGATCAAACGTTTCCACCAGCTTCTCCATCTCAGACGATCTTTGGCTTTGTAGTTTTGATAAAAATCAGATAGGACAGGTTATAGATAATCTGATAATTAATGCCCAACAGGCAATGCCTGCGGGAGGCGTAATTCAAGTCTCTGCCAGAAATGTAACATTTACCAATCAAGAGCATCCCATTCTAAATAAAGGTAAGTATGTTAATATATCTGTTAAGGACTCAGGAACCGGAATTCCAAAAGAATTACTGCCGAAAATTTTTGATCCTTTTTTTACCACTAAAGAAATGGGTCATGGACTTGGACTGGCAACTTGTTTTTCAATTATCACAAAACACAGAGGCTATATAAGTGCCGAATCTGAACAGGGTAAAGGCGCTGTTTTTAATATTTATCTTCCGGCTTCGGATAAACAAGCTCCATTAATATCAACTGACAGTGATGCGGTACACAGCGGAAGCGGAACTTTTTTAGTCATGGACGATGAAGAAGTTATGAGAGATATTTTGACAGGCATGCTTTCATCCCTTGGATACTCCGTTCTCTCTACACAAGACGGAAAAGAAGCACTATTTGTTTTTAAAGACTGTATAGATTCGGGCAAAAAAATAAGCGGTATGCTCTTCGATCTTACCGTTCCCGGCAGCATGGGCGGAAAAAAAGCTATTGAAGAAATAAGAAAAATTAATATAGATATTCCTGCCTTCGTTTCAAGCGGCTATGCAGACGATCCGGTTATGACAAACCCGGCAGAATACGGCTTTACTGCAAGCATTTGTAAACCGTATAATAAAAATGAACTTTCAAGAATGCTGGAAAAATATATAACTGGTTAACTATCAGTTTGTATCTTTTCGCAAAAAAGAAAACGGTTTTGTCATGAACAGTATAAGAAACATACCGACTAAAAATGTAAGAATACAGACAGGTATTTGCCAGCCGGATGGGCAGCCCGGGAACACATCAATTATAGAACCAAGAACAAAACCTATGATCATAAAATAAGAAAACTGAGGAAATTTTGATAATGCTTTTTCCAATAGACTTGTTACCAAAAAAATTCCTGCAAGACCGCCAAGCGCAAGCGGAATAAGATACGGCAGATTCAGATTTTTAATTGATTCTAGCGTTGTGTTATACATACCAAGTATGAGCAGCATGTGTGACGTACTAATACCTGGAAGAACAATTGCAGCAGCTATGACAATACCTGTTAGAAAAAGCATCACCATATTTGATACTCCCGAACCCGTAAACTCGCTTTCCGGCTTAGGTAAATACCCCAGTGATAGCACAAGGACAAGACCGATGACTGCGAATAAAAGGTAGACGGGATTAAAACGGCTCACGTGAGCCTGTTTATAAAGCATTGGAATACAGCCTATAATTGCACCTAAAAACAGGAACATCATAGGAAGTTCCCATGTTTCTACAGCCCAAAGCATGAGACGCGAAAAAAGCAGAAGTCCAGCACCTGCACCTGCACAGAAAACACCTAAAAATAAAAGATTTTTCCAAATATCCTTAAAAAAAGTGCTTACTGCATGAATGAGCTTATCATAGATCCCTAAAATAATTGCTGTAGTTCCACCGCTGACCCCGGGAACCAGCATCGAAGAACCGACCACAAGGCCCTTCGCTGCAGTCGAAAAGCAGTCTGTAATTTTATTCATGTACCCTTCTGCTGTAATAGTTAATTAGATGCTGTCAGTATAAATTCTATACCTTTTTCAATCAAGATGTATGGTAAGTATTGTAAATAAAATCCGTTTATAACACAGGCTAACTATGTAGTATCAAGCAGTATTTCGTATTTAACTGCATTTTCTACGTTTTTTCGCAAACATCTTGCACATAATATTGCAACGGTGAACGCTGCTGTTATGTTTTTTGATCCGCTTCAGCTGCACGGGGGCACCGGAACCCTCTTTCTGGAAACACAGGCGGGTGCCGCACTCACTGCCGGTGCAGGCGCTTCTGCTGAGCAGGTTGCTGCAAACGCCAATGCAGTCGCAGACCTTTTATATATTATGCAAATCGATTTTCTCCAGCCCATTTATACATTCATGTTTGGAAACGGCCTCATAGCCTGCCTTGTTTTTATGGGAATCGGAACCCTTCTTGATGTCGGTTTTATTATGGCTCGACCTTTTTCAAGTATGTTTCTCGCACTGTGTGCGGAACTTGGAACCATTTTAACAGTTCCTATAGCTCAACTTTTCGGTTTTACTCTTAAACAGTCTGCAGCTATTGCAATGGTCGGAGGAGCTGACGGTCCAATGGTTCTTTTCGCATCTTTAAAACTTGCACCAGAACTCTTTGTTCCGATTACCGTTGTCGCCTATCTTTATCTTGGTTTAACCTACGGCGGCTACCCTTACCTCATCAAACTCCTTGTCCCGAAGAATATTCGCGGTATTGAAATGGCAAAACCTCTCAAACAAGAAGTAAAAATCACTTCTTTCCAGAAGTTAATGTTCTCTGTCGTTCTGTGCGTTCTTTTGTCGTTTTTATTCCCCGTTGCAGCACCGCTTTTTTTCTCTCTCTTCCTTGGTATTGCTATTAGAGAGTCCGGCATTAAAGCTTTTCAGGACCTGGTTTCAAATACCATATTATACACCGCAACACTTTTCCTTGGCTTAACACTTGGAATTCTTTGTGAAGCTTCTACTATTTTTGATCCAAAAGTTCTTCCCCTCCTATTGCTTGGAATACTGTCGCTTGCACTCTCAGGAGTCGGCGGTCTTCTAGGCGGGTATGTAATGTACTTCTTTACCAACCGAAAGTATAATCCGGTTATTGGTATTGCAGGAGTATCCTGCGTTCCCAGTACTGCAAAAGTAGCACAAAAAGTTGTAGCAAAAGCAAATCCAAATGCAATTATTATGCAATATGCTCTTGGAGCAAATATTTCCGGTGTAATAACAACTGCTATTATTGCAGCTGTGTATGTATCGTTTTTAGGTTAGGATACTATTATGACTATTACAACTATTATAACTGCATTTTCATTGGCAATTATTGCACTTGTATTAATACGCATATCTCTTACACTTGCAGATATAAGTGCTCATCTAACAGTTACGAATTCCAGTAAAGAAAGAAGTTTAAAAACTTCTGTAGAGTCCGTATCCGCTGTACAGCAGGCAGCTCAGCTTCCTTTGGATAACACTGAAGCTGATGACACTGAAATAGCAGCTGTTATAGCAATCGCAAGCTCGGCCTTTCATAGAGCCGTTTGAAATATAATACAGATATAAGGATAAATGTATGAAAAAAATAGATTTTATGCTTACCGCATTCCGGGATGGATTTCAGTCGGTATATGGCGCACGGGTATACTCAAAAGATTACGTACCTGTCATGAAGGCTTGTTCAGAAGCCGGTATAACACATATAGAAGCCGGCGGCGGTGCAATGTTTCAGTCTCCATTCTTCTACTGCAATGAAAATGCATTTGATGTAATGGATTCCATAAGAGCAGCTGTCGGACCAAATAGTAACCTTCAGACCCTCTCCAGAGGAATTAATATTGTTGCACTCGATAGTGCCGGTTCCGATGTCATCATCCGCCACGACAGTCATGGTTGTTTCATTTGTTAATGCAGGACTTCTAAACCTCTTCCAGTCAATCGGTGTAATAATGGGTGCTAATATTGGAACAACCCTGACCGGCTGGATTATTGCAGCAGTTGGAATTCAAAAGTTTTCTCTTGCACTATTAGCAGTTCCAATTTTCGGTCTCGGATTTTTTATGTCTCTTGCCAAAAAAAAGGGTGAAGCCTTTGTAAGTTACGGTGAAGGACTCATGGGTTTCGCGCTAATTTTCCTAGGTCTTGAATACCTTGCAAAAGCAATTCCCGATCCTTCTGCAGATGCACTTCTTTTTCTTCAAGACTTTGCCAGTAAAGGGTGGTTAACTATATTGCTCTGCGTCCTTGCAGGATCAGTTTTTACCATGCTCATAAATGCATCCAGTGCTACTATAGCAATAGTCATTGGTCTTTCTGCAAAAGGAATTATCAGTTTTGAAATGGCTGCGGCAATCACGCTTGGTGCAAATATTGGAACTACCTTCGATTCATTCCTAGTATCACTGGGCACGAATACCAATGCAAAAAGAGCAGCTTGGGCTCATATTTTGTTTAATGTTATAGGTACAGTCTGGGTTGTAATAGTTCTAAAGCCGTTTATAGCTTTTATAGATATTATTACGCCGGGTCCAATAACCAACCAATCGGCCGGTGCTCATATAGCTATGATGCACACTATGTTTAATCTTGCAAATACCATTGTTCTATTACCCTTCGTCCGCCAGTATGCTGCCTTACTCACACGGTTTATTAAACCAAAAGGCGGAAGAGAAGACATCGCCAAATTGGAATATAAACCGACACCGCTTCTTGAAAGCCCGGAATTAAATATGGCAAAAGCAAAACACGATGTCGCAGAACTTTCTCAAGCTGCAGAAAAACTGTTTATAAGCTTTCATGAAGAAATGACAGGTAAAAGGGAATGGAGTGAAGATACCTTACAATATTTTGAACGGTATTTTAGTTATACAATATCACTTAAAGACGGTATTTCAAAATTTCTCCTCGATATTGCACAGCAGAACATTACAGAAAAAACAAGAGATAAAATTGGAATCCTTTTAAGAATAGTAACAGATTTTCATAACATCAGCGATATTTGCTTTACTCTTGCAACTAAACAGCAGTGCTCAAAGCAAAAGAATCTCCTATTTAGTGAATCTGAAATTACACTTCTTGAACCATATACTGCATTAGCATCAGAATTTCTTACATTCGTTACAGCTCGCATCGATAAACCGATGACCAAGGAAGACCTCGCGCTCGCTGCCGACTTTGAAAACCGCGTTGATGAGTCTCGTGGCGAACTAAAAAAACTTGCTCGAAAAAGAATTAAAGGCGGAGCCGATGTAAAAATTGAGCTGCATTTTATTGACCTTATTCGTCATGTTGAAAAAATCGGTGACTACGCCTATTCAATAGCCGAAGCACTTAGAGAAATACGCTGATATAATACTCTGTTAAACACGTGATACTAAAAGGATAAATAGGGGGAGTGAGCTATGGATAAGATTAGTGAAGTTTGGAAAAAAAGCCCGGTGTTTAACCGCATCGCATTTATTATTGTAATAATTTTATCGGCTGTTGTAGTTGGGTTATCGGTTTTAAGTATGCAAGAAAAAATTACAAGCAGCTTTCTTAGTTTTTTCACAACTACAATGCTCAGTATTATTACCTTTCTAAACGGTCTCGTACTGCGTAAAGTGAATCAAAAAGTATCTAACCTCATTTTAGTTATTTCTTGTGTAATTCTTATGTGCGCCTTTCTTATACTGATAATAAAAGTTCTATAAAAAAACCCTGCCGTAATGACAGGGTTTTTATGAGCTTACTTCTTGTACGGCGGAATTACGAGCCGTTGTTCAATCGGCATGAATTCCTTATTTCCTGCAGGAGCAGTAATAGAACCAAAAGGCATCTGTGCAAGAAGTTTCCAATCGGCATCCAGCTTCCATCTTTTCTTTACTTCTTCATCAATGAGCGGATTATAATGCTGGAGAGATGCTCCTAAACC
>CAZLNE010000028.1:0-16352 GCA_964560975.1 uncultured Treponema sp.
TAAGTCTGCGTAAAGAAACTTGTGTTCCTTCGCCGCCGTCAAATAAAAATAAGTCTCCTTCTCTTCGTACTAGAACGGATGTAAGAGATCTATAAGGCAGTGGCATCATACCGCCACAGCCGAGAACAAAGGCTTCAAGATTCATTATATTATTATATAGAAATTGTACCTAAAATTCAACACTTGAAATCTCATATTTCATAAGGAATGCAGTTTGTGAACTCAGAATCTTTAATACTAGAAAAAGCAGATTAAGTTCTATACTTAACCTGCTTTTGTATTGTTAATAAAGCTTATTTTGCCTGGTCAAGAATAAAAGCCTGCTGATCTTTGGGTCCATAACACCATAAAAGAGGAATATATAATGTTACAGGACACAGTAGTATACCAGTAAGAAGATTAATAACTTTTATTTCCTTTTTAAGTTTTGTTTTTTGATCCTTGAGACCATTTTTTCTAATAATAACTTCTTGGTCTTCCCAAATAGCATTAGAAACATCTGCGGTGAACGGTGTTTGTCCTGCTACCTTACCATCAATTATTACCTCTGCTCCGGGGATATCGGAAGTAAAGGCAACCTTCGTTTTAGTTACACAAGATGAAAAAACAAGTATAACTAATACTATAAGTGCGATAACCGCTTTCTTATTCATAAAACTTCTCCTTTTACTATTACATAGTATTTTATATATTATAGTTTAAAATATTAAAGATGTCTAAATATTTTTATTTTTTTTATTTTTTTGAACCAATAATTCCGAACTTTTTCTGCTATTACATAGGCTGTATAAAAAAAGGATACAGGGTAATCTATACTTCCAATTCTGTGAACTATACTTCCTCCAAAACCGGTTTTAAATCTATATAAACCATGCATGGGATGATTTTCATCATCGGTTGGAGGTATTCCGTAAAAATCATAACAGCGGCATCCAAAGGCCTTAGCATCTTGAATTGCCTTCCACTGCAGGAGATACGTACTCATAAGGTTGCGCTTTTCATTAGATGAAGCTCCATACACATAGGTGCCCTGGGTTCTTGTAAAAAGCGTAATAATGGAGGCAATAACATCTTCTTCGTGAATGGCTTTATAAATAGAAACCTGCATATTGGTCTGTTCTTCTGCTAAGATACATAAAGACTCGTAATATTGTTTTGCATGAATTGCAATACCGTCACGCAAGGAAGTTTCTTTATACAAATCATAGAAAGTGTTTATATCTTGTGCAGTACCCTTGGCTATGCTTACCCCTTTTTTTTCAGCCAGACGGATATTGTAGCGCCACTTACTTTTCATTTGCTCAAGAATTTCATGTTCAGATGGAGTAATGTCTAAGATGACGGTATCCGGCGGCTGTATGTCTACAGTAGATTTTAGTAAGGGGTTAGAACCGGAAAGCTTGTGAATAAATTCTTGCTTTTCTTCAACAGACGAAAATGAAATTGGAGGGTCTGTACGTATACATAGGGTATTTTTGGGGCAAAACTGAATCAATTCTTTGCAAAACTCTCGTAAAATAGAGAGGTATAGATCTGAATTATACGAAATTGAACAGTTTTGCGGTAGTTCTAAGCCGAGGGGAATATAGCACAGTGAAAAAAAACGTGAAAATTTTCTACACAGCACTGAACATTGTTGTGTAAAAACTGTTTCACCTGCTTCTACTCTTACAGAGAAATAACTATAGGACCAGCCGTGCCTGCTTTTAAACTCTGCCCAAAAAGGGGTTTGTAAAAAACTTTGGGCACAGCTATTTTGCAGTACATCTTCTTTATGAAGCTGTACAAGTACTTTGCTGTTCAATCTTAGCCTACCGTTCCGTTCTCTGTAAGTTCTGTAGTAACAATCTTGCCGTCAACATAAAGGGGCTTTCCCTGAATATTTACAATCTTATTTTTTACCGTAATTTCTACAGAGAAGAAGGTATCTGCATCGATTAAATCAGATTTTTCAGCTGAAGCATCTGCACCTTCAAGTACAACAGGAGTACCCGGTGCTGCCCAAGGACAGTTTAGAACTTCTACGTGTTCCTTACCTTCACTGTCTGTATAATCTGCAGCTAAAAGCATTCCACGGCTTTCAATACCTCGCATTTTTCTAGGCTTCAGGTTGTCTGCAATAATGATTGATTTTCCAAGAAGCTCTTCTGGTGTGCAGTATGGAACAAGTCCTGAAAGAATGACTCTTTCTTCTCCACAGCCGTCGTCTAAGGTTTCAATATAAAGTTTATCGGCCTCAGGATGTCTTTCTACCTTCATAATTTTTGCAATTTTTAACGCGATTTTTTCATTAAAGACTGCTATCTGGTCTATAGGTTTTTTATCTTGTATTTCTTCTGTCATATTTGTGTCCATTTTTTTTTCTTTTTTATCAGCAGCAGCTAATTTAGCTGCGTTCTCTATTTCTGCATCTTTACGTTCTTTCTGGCTTCCTGCGTATTTAGCTTTATAAGCTTCCATTGTAGGATTATCCATTGGCTTAAAAAATATCTCATTACCTTCTACCGTGGAAAGTCCTTCTGTTAGGCCTAGATCTGCCCATGAGAGACTTCCTTTAGGCGACATCTTGCCAATTCTTCCATTAATGACAGTTTTACCAAGGAACGAAAGAACCTTTTCTGCATATTTAGGCATGAACGGGTGAATCATAATCATTAAGTCTTTAATAATATAGCAAAGGTTCCATAGAAGGCCGGCAGCTTTTTCCGGTTCAGTTGTACGGGTCTTCCATGGCTCTCCATCCTGAAAGGCCTTGTTGGCAATAGAAGATAGTGTAAAAATACCATGAAAGGCATCTTTTAACTCTGCCCATTCGAGTAAAGAGGTAATATTTTTTTCTTCCTCTCTAACCTTTTCCCATAATGAGTCATCTTTTGTACCCTGAGGAATAATTCCATCATAGTACCTTTGAATAAAGGTTAAGGTTCTATTCACAAGGTTTCCTAAATTTCCAATTAGTTCACTGTTAAGTTTTTCCTGGAAATCCTTCCATGTGAATTGAGTATCAGATTTTTCAGGGCGGTTATAAAAGATATAGAATCTCCATGCATCAGAGGGAATGAGCGATTCTTTCGCATCACTGCCGAATACACCTATACCTTTCGATTTTGAAAATTTACCAGACTCATAATTAAGGTATTCTGAACTGGACATGTGATGCAGCTTTGTCCAGTTTTTACCTGAACCAATTAAGGTTGAAGGGAAAATAACAGTATGGAAAGGAATGTTATCCTTACCAATAAACTGAAATAGTTCAACGGGTACTGAGGCGTTTGGAGCCTTTGAATCTTCAGGGAGCCACCAGGACTTCCAATCGCAGTTAGGGTCTTGTAAACTATCAGTTAAAGCCTTAGTTATAGAAATATATCCGATAGGTGCATCAAACCAAACATAAAAAACTTTGTCTTCAAAGCCCTTTTTAGGAACAGGAATACCCCATTTTAAGTCTCTCGTTATAGCTCTTTCATGTAAGCCGTCTCTAATCCAGGCTTGAGTCATTTGTACTGCATTTTTCGCCCATTGTCCGCGCTCAGATGCTTCATTCATCCACAGGCTGTATTTTCCCTGAATAGCAGGCAAATCTATGTATAAATGCTTTGTAGATTTCATTTTCGGGCTTGATGAACAGGTTGAACATCTTGGTTTTTTTAATTCCTGAGGTTCGAGCAATTTTCCGCAATGCTCGCACTGATCGCCTCGTGCTTCTTCATAACCACAGTGCGGACAAGTTCCGCGGACATAGCGGTCTGCAAGGAACCGCTTACAATCTTCGCAGTAAAGCTGTTCAATAGTATTTTCTTTAATAAATCCGTTTTTATCGAGATCTAAAAACAAATTTTGAACAATTTCAGTCTGCTGGGGAGTAGATGTACGTCCAAAATGATCAAAGGCTATATCGAACCACTCGTAAATATCTTTATGAATGGTATGATAATAGTCGCATAATTCTCTAGGGGTTTTACCCTCTTCCTGAGCTCTAGTTTCAGTTGCTGTTCCATATTCATCTGTTCCGCAAACATACATTGTGTCATAACCGCGGCTCCTGCAAAAACGTGCAAAAACATCGGCAGAAAGAACTTGAATGAGATTTCCGAGATGAGGAATATTATTAACATAAGGCAACGCAGAGGTAATTAATTTTCTATTCATAACGCATATGATAATTTTTTATAGGCTTGTGTGTCAATGGGGAGTTAGCTAATCTAAAGCTTAGCTATAGATTAGGACTGTTTTTTTCGTTTTGAAGAAGCAGTTTTTTTGGATGATTTTATTCCCAAAAAAAGCATTTTCTCAATTTCATAACCAGGTGCAATGGTAAGATCCCAAAAGAAGGATAAGGTAACAGCCTGCTGAAAGGTCTCAAGTTTTTCGCCTATTGGTCTTGTAATGGTTAACGGCTGAATACAAAGGCCCGAAACTTCATTCGGCTCAAAAAAGAAGACATTATTTGTGCTGCTGTCGGTTATTTGGAGGAGCGAAATATCAGTATTGTGTACCGAGGGCTTAGCTGCATCTATTTCTTCGCATTTTTCATTTGATATTAGTTCAATCACCTGTTCACAAGTATCTGTCTGTATTGAAAAATTTGATTCAACAGCAAATTTTGCTTTAAGGGGAAGAGGACTATTATTTTTTATAATATACTGTACACGAATGCCATTTTTTGAAAGACTGTAGATTTTTTTTAAAGTTACCGGCTGCTGCAGCAGTCCAAAAAGCGCAGATGCCTTAAAGTAAACTTCTTTTTTAGATGAATCAAAGGATTTTTCAGTGTAGTGAATTTGAGAAAAAAGCGCAGATGTTTGAGAGGCATCCTGCAAAAACTTTTGAAAACTGTCAACTTCTATAAAGTGATCTATAAACATTTTTTTTGCATATGAGTCTGTAATGCAATCATACTTTTTAATTCTTTGTATGGTATTACAATAATTTCGGTTAGAGGCTAGGATATCGAGCTCAAAAAGAATGCCGCCTTTTGCAGATATAAAAGCATTATATTCGGCCTGGTGGAATAGATATTCTTTTAAGCCGTCCATATCGTAATCAAAACTTATACTGGATTCAGATATACCATTTGTAGGAGTATCGCGAACCATTTTTTCGGCCTGCAGAAGATGTCTAAAAGCCGTTTCTTTAATCGTATAATATTGGCGTATGCCGTTTCCTTCGTGAAACAAGAAGGCATTACTGTGTTGGGCCTGCCATAAAAACTCTCGTGCAGACTTTTTACGCGATTTATCTCCGCGGTATTGATTAACAAGAAGGCTTACATACATCATTCGTGCGTACAATGCTTGGGTTTCTGGAATTGAATATAAAAAATTCCTAATAGTCGTAGGTTTATCCAATTCAGGATTGCTGCTTAAGGGGATACATCCTGGAGGAATAAATACTTTATCGCATAATTGATTTGCTTTTAAGTATCTTGATGGAATTGAAAAATCTATGAGAGAACTTGACGTTACAAGGTCATAAAAACGCTCAAACCATTGAGTGGTTACGAGGTCTGCGACCTGATCATGTGATAGAGATATGCAAAAAATTGAGTCTTTGTCGGTCTCTGACCGGCACATATTTTTATAATACTGTTCAGGGCTAATTTTTGAATTAGGGAGCATGTCCTGCCGCATGGATATGACCGTGAGAGTTTTTCCCATGTCTTCAATTATTTTTGGAGTGCAAAGTGAATCCTGATTGTCAGAATTAATAATGCGGCTGTCAAGCACTAAATACTCAATGCCGCAGGTCTTAAAACAAGAGACAAGCGAGGGATCCCAGACACTATTTGGTAAAAAAATACCTCTTGGACGTTTTCCTACCAGTTTTCGAAGATTTGTTGTGAGTAATTCAATCTGTCCGACACGGTCTACAGGCAATATGAGAGGGAAAAGAGGATCATAGTACCCTCCCCCTAAAAATTCAATTTGTTTTCTGTTTGAAAGTTCTGACAAGAGCTCAATCACTTCTTCATGATATTTATGAAGCCATTCTAGGAATAGACCGGAAAAGTGAAATGTACACTGAAATTTTGGATGTGCATATAAAAAAGTGAGTAATTTCTTATACGAGCTTTGATAAAGCTGTTCTATGTTGTTGAGCTCTGTTTCCTGCATCTGTGAATGCATTATAAAACAGACATGAACTATTCCCATATTTGTGATTCACCGCTATCTTGAGATTTGTGTACTAAATTATAGCATAGCTTCCAGAATTTAAACTCTTTTTTTTCAGCAAGTTCTATTTTTTTTATTGTTTTTGAAGGACACCTTGAAGCAAACCCGGATTTATCGTGATTTGGTGTATAATCAGAAACTGCCAGATTTTCAATAATTGAAAAACCGCTATAAATATAGGGGTCGATGCAGGAGCCGCAGGCAGTACAGGCTTCATTACACGCAGTGTTCTTTCCATCATGAGATGAACATTGAACGACAAAATCATGTGAAACAGGTACAAGTTTTATTAGTTTATTGGGACAAAATGGAATACACTTGCCGCATCCATCACAGGATTCTGTTATTACAGCCGTATTATTTTCGATTATTATTGCATCCTGAGGACAATGTGACATACAGGAACCAAAACCAATACAACCATAAGAACAATCATATTCGGCTTCGTAAAGTGTTTTAAATAAGCTGCAGTCCTTGTGCCCTGAATAAATAAATCTGCGTGCAGTATTTTTTTTTGTGGAAGAACAAAAAACCAGTGCACGCTTTTTATCGCGGTTGTAGGGAGTATGTGACGCAGGTATTCTCATATAATCTGTGTCATCTTGTGAAAAAAACTCCTGTTTTGTACCCGTTAATTGAGGAATGACGGCATAAAAAAGTATAAAAAAGAGTGTACAGGTTAGTATAAATAAAAATAAAAAAAATACAGATAGTATCATTAGAAGCCTCCTAGGGGAAGCCATGAAATATGAAACGAATATAAACAAAGCATGATAACAGCAATGCTTATAAAAATGAGACTTCCGGATTTAAACTCCTGCACAGGGGACGCATATTCAAGCCGTTTACGGATTGCAAAAAGTACAGGAATAAAAAAATAATAACTTACACAAGAACTAAGTGATATTAAAAGAGCGTGTGCATATGAGACGCTATTGGTTAAGCCTAATAAAACACACAATAAAGAAACCGTAAACTCCGGCAGGTCCTTGGATAAACTTGTTTTAAAAATATAGTTAAAACATGCATTTATGGGAAGATAGCATAGCAAAACTATTGGAAACAACAGATCATCAAGCTGAACAGGCGCTAAAAGACTTATGTATAAGAACCAGCTTATGCTTACGGTCGAAGAAATACAAAGTACTGCTTTAAGAAAGCGGAAAAAAAAGAACTCATTTTTTTTGGAAGAAACAACACTATGACGTATGCCTACCCCATATAAAAGTACTGCGGATGAATAAAAAATAAAGTAGAAAAAAATGCTTATCATTAGTAGTATTTCCTTTTTATAATATCAAACTTTCGGTTTACAAGGGTAAAAACTGCCAGGAGAAGTGATAAAAACAATAACGCAAATGGAATAGACGACCAAAAAAAAGATGGTTCAAAAAAATGAAATGAAGGAAGCGTAAACACTTTTATTCCTTCTTTTACCGGCAGAGTCAGCGTTCCATAACCCAAGTAATCTCTAAAAAGGTAGAAAACAAGTGCAAATAGTGAAAATAAAAAGGCATGTTTCATATTTGTACTAAGATACTGCAGTGTACCCTGGGAATAATCTGAGAAAATAAAGCCGAGTATGAGAGAAGAAAGAGCTGCTAAATACAGTGAAAAATCCAGAGTGAAAGCTATAATAGGTGAATAAAGAATAAGAATTTGCTTAAAAAATACCGTACACATACTTAAACAGATAAGGCTTACAGGAGTAATAAATTCATCGAGCATAAGTTTATGACATAAAACTCTGCCCAGCGAGGTAAAAAAAGTTATAAAACAGAGAGCTAACACCAGAATAATTCCATAGGCAAAACGTCCGGTCGTAGGAACCAGTAGCGATAGAGCTCCTGCTATAAAAACAAAGACTGGAGATTTTTTCATAATACCCCTCCTGTACGCAGAATTTCCATTACATTATTTCCCCAATAAGTAATCATAGAATCTGTGATACCGTAATCAACCGTATTTGTATACTGAGGCAGAGGATAGCCTGCAATACCAAGGAATGTTATTAATCCGGTTTCAGGATACACCACTAAAATACAGCTATGAGGACCGCTAAACCCCGTTATTCTTACAAGACCTGCATACACAGCCTCGGTTTGATGTTTTTTATCCTGTATTTCGTAGATACGTATAGAAGATTTAATGGGCTGCATAAAAGGAACTTCCTTAATTAATTTAAAGCGTTCATCCTCATAATGCGAAAGTACAGAGACCACACTATTATGCAGTGCAGTATTTTTTGCATTACGGCCTACTATTGATAAAACAGTAATAAGAGCAAACAGTACGAGTAAGGTACCAAAGACAATACAGTATTTTTTTATTTGATTTTTATCGAGCAGCGGCATCATGGGCTCCTGATTTAGTAACTGTATTTTTTGCTATATAAAACTCATATATTTTTTCTTCTATCATTTGTATACAAGGAGAGGCAATATTAACGGTGAGAACCGTAAACATGGCCCCTATAGAACTGCTTGCGCAACCTAAAATTAAAAAAGCAATAATACCGGCTGCTATGCCGTAAAAAATTTTACCAAACCGGCTTAGTGGTGTTGTGCCGTGCCAGTCAAGCATAAAAAAAGCAGTAAAAAGTGAACCGCCTGAGAAAAGCGCGAGCAAAATATCTCCCTGAGCAAAAATACCATTAATAGGTGTAAGAAGAAACAGCCTTATAAGAAGACCATACGTTATTAAAAAAGAAAAAGGAATGGAATGCCTAAGCATACCTAGAGAGAATAAAAAAAGAGAACCTGCAAGCGTTAAAAAACCAAATCTAAAAGAGGGAATAATTGATTGATTATCCCACATGAGAGATAAATAACCACGAGGAATTTCTGCACCAATATGCGAAAAAATATAGGTATTTATCCACGACGTCAGCTTAAGATCAAACTGATACAGTGGAAGCTCGCTGTTTTGAATTAAGACTTGAACAGCAGAACCTGTTTCAATCAAATCTTTTGTAAAGGGCATAGCAGGAAAAAAAGAAGTGCCGAGAAAATAAAGAATGATAACAGTATACGCAACAGGATTAGCCCAAGAGTGAGAGTTTTCTCCAAACACGTATTTAATTATAATGAGCGATAAAAATACCAGAATAAAAAGAGCTATAGGCGGATACCCTGAAGGTGTAAAAAACCCTATACATAAACCCTGAATTACTGCAGTAAAATCATACAGGGTGAGTTTTCTACGCAATGCATTGCATAGGAGCTCTGCACATACTGACGATAAAATACTTACACCAATAAGCAAAAGAGAACTATAGGACTTTGTTATGAAAAGCATTACTATCTGAGGTAAAAGCACGGCCAGTGCGGTGACAGAAATATTTGTCACTGAAGGGGTAAGATACGCGAAAGGTGAAACTGATACGTAATTATATTTTTTAATCATTTTTTCCCTGCACAAGTTTTATAGTTTGATATAACGGCAGTCTTGAGGGGCATACTGCATTGCACAGTGCGCATTCTGTGCATTGTGCTGTTGTGTTAAGAATGTACCTTGGAACTGTAATATCTGAAAAATAATGAAAGTAAATCTTTTCCGGCTGTATTAATGCCGGGCATACTTTATGACAACGGCCGCATCGAATACAGGATGTCTGTCTTTGATCCGGAAAGTCCTTTGACGAAAGTACTGTTATAGAATTGACATATTTGGTGATCGGCGTCTGTAAATCGCTTATAGCAATACCTTTAATGAGTCCATTTATAACGATTTTTGCCGGTTCGTTGACGAATCCGCCAGATTCCTGCAGAATATGTGCTATAGGTGTACCTACTCTTACCTTGTACATTCCCTGTTTTTTAATACCGTCGCCTGCAATATGCACAATCTTTTCTATACAGGGAATATTTTTTACAATTGCAGTGTATGAAGCCAAGGCCGTAGAAGCGTCTATGGCTAGTGTAACAGGAGCGCCTTTCTTTTTATGATTTTTTTGTACGAACCTTGCAATTATATCTGTAATTTCAAAAATACCGCCCTGAGGATACAATGAAGTATCAACAGGAATGAAATATACAGGAGTTGATTTAAAATATATTTTAACATCGGTATCTTGAGGTACATACCAACTGTTAGCACTATACAAAAAGTACACAGATTCGGCATTTATAGTATCTGCAATGAAGGCAGAGCCCTCGAGAATTTCGTTAACATATTGTTCTGCAGTACAGGTTTCTGCTTGAATGGAAGGGTCTTTATCATATAATCGTACCGCTAGACAGCCGTCATGTTTTTTATATACTGCTTCCATCTGTTCTGAAAGCGTAGTAGGTACGTCAAAGGTATTAATAACACCCATTTCGCATAATTGCCTAAGCCTTTGAACAGCCGGACTGTATATCCATGAAGCTTTTTCATTTTTCTTGCCCAGATAATTAAATGAACCATTGAGTTTTATTGATATAGAAGGGACTCGTTTCCCATCAGGCATAGATACAGTGTTAATATCAGTTACAGTACCTGGTATTGGAGAATGAACATAAGCATGTTTTTGTTTATCCTTACCAATTATTTGCCCTTCATGTACAGTATCTCCAATGGAAACACAGGGTTGAAGAATAGTACGTGCCTCCTGCGACAGCGACACCACTGCCACAGGAGGTATAAAAGCACTGGTAATAGATTCTATATGTTCCTGGTCTACTTTTAAGAGCTCTCTAACCTTAATCATGTAATTTCCTTTGAAATAATCATTTCCTTATAACTTATATACATAAGAAGTAAGAAAAAAATACAAGAAATAGATAATACTATAAGCCTCTGAATTGTTCCGTCACTGCTGGTTACCGGTTTATACAAAATAGGGCTAAAAGTACCCTGGCCATAAAGAACCTGTAGGATACTTGCAGAATTTTCATTATCAATGCCCTCTAGTATACTGTCTATAAAAGTATTGTCAAATGTAAAAAGGGTTTCGTAATACGATTTTATGCTGGTTTCTTCTCTTTTGTAACGTGTTATACCGGCTGTAGTTTCAAGCGGTATAAGTACATCAGTAGCAGCCTCAGTTACCCTTGTGTAGGGAAAAACCGAAACGTTCCACCGGTCGCTTACATAATGAGCAAGGCTAGGAAAAACATGAAAATTGTCGAAGCTTTCTTCATAGGCTTTATAGGAAAAGCTGATATCTTTTGAAGACTTTTCAGGTGCAGGAAGAAAAACGCTGCCCTTAAAGAAAGAAGGACTCATGTAAAGTATTAAAAAAATACTGCAAACGATTGTACTTAAGGCAGCAGGAAGATACATAAGAACCGATGCCCCTCCCTCTTTTTTTTTATAACGGGAAGAAAAAATTAAAAGGGGTACAAATCTCTTTTTAAACTCAAAGTAATTAACTATATTACGCATAAGTAAATAGAAAGATCCGGATGCAATGAGTAAAAAAGGTACAAACAAAAGTGTTTCTGCAGGTGTACAAACGAGTGAAACAAGCGTAAAAATACTAAGCATGATGAGTTTTTTATGAGACATAAAAGAAGCAAAAAGCTCCGTTCTACCCTGCTGTTTTTGTATATAGAAGGAAATATACAAAAGACAGAGTATAGCCGGCAGCAGGCTAAGATCTTGAAAACAAAGTGTAAAAACAAGGAACGGAGTGCACAGCGAAAAAAATATGAGCTTATTATGTGAGACACACAGTAAAAAAAAGCTGACAGCAAAAACAATCATAAAGCTCAAAGGAGGGAGCGTTACATCAACATCCAGAGAAAAGTCAAAGCTCAAGGTAGAATTTTTTTTTGCAGTACGAATACTGCCTTCAAACTTCCGGGGAATGTAATAGAGTGAAGTCTTTTGCTCCTTATCTGAAAAAAAAGCAGAAATCTTTTCTTTTGTAAAAGCAAGGCTTATTGGGGAAAAAGCGCCATTAGTTTTTTCTAAGCCGGAGGTAATGCTTACCACGCCTGTAACAGATAAAGAAGAAAGTTCCTGTAATACAATCTTTTCATCTGTAGAAGAAGATGTAATGAGAACGATATAGGATTTCCATAGACCCGAAGATGAACTAGAGCGAAATAAAAAAAATATCAATAAACAGAGAAATAAAACAATTGTTAGCAGAGCATACATTACTTTTTTATTCATGGTATTTTATTTACAGTACCGAAAAGGCAACCCCTATACACAAGCCCAGCAAACAGCCGATGAGGACTTCTATAGGTTTATGTCCCTGAACTTCCTTTATTGGTTTAACTTTAATAATTTCATGTTTTGTTAAGGCACTGCCAATTTCATTTAACAGTCTTGCTTGAACACCGCTTGAACGCCTGACGCCAAGTGCATCACGGACAACTACAAGCATAAAACAGCCTGATAAGATAAAAAGATCGGAGTTAATTCCAGAACGAATACCAATTGATGTACAAAGAGAGCACACCAAGGCAGAGTGACTAGAAGGCATTCCCCCGGTTTTCCAGAACAGGAGTTCTATAACTTCTCTTAATGAACGAATTTTACGGCTTAAAAGTGTAATAACGGTTTTAATAAATTGAGCTGAAAACCAACTGCAAACTCCGGCGAGAAACACAGGATTGGTAAGCAGCAGCTGAAACTGATTTCGTGCAAGAGTTAACATAGTACATATTTTCCCGAGTAATAGCATTTTGTCAAGTACTGCATAATATAAATTATTATTATAAAGAAAAAAACTATACAACATTGACATTTTACCCTGTACCGCTACAATAGCAGATGTGGTATTTAGAAAAATAACAGCACAGAAAGACGATGACGGACGCAGAATTGACGCAGTCATAAGGAATCTTTTACCCTCACTTCCGCTTGCACTCGTGTATAAAAATATTAGAACCGGCTTTATTAAGCTTAACGGTAAAAAGACTCAAAACAATGAGCGCATTTACTCAGGCGACTGCATCTCTATTGCAGAAAGCCTGTATGAAGAACATCTGAAACAACCGGCAGATCAGGCACACCTGCCGTCCATTGAGATTACAACGCTTTTCAAAAACCAGCACCTATGGATAATCGATAAACCTCAAGGTATAGTTGTCCAAAAAGCGCTAAAGACTGATATCAGCCTGGATCAAGTTATTAGAGCCTATTCTAAGCTGCCCTCATCCCTTTCATTTAGTCCAGGTCCCCTCCACCGCCTTGACAGGCATACAAGCGGCATCCTGTGCTTTTCTCAAAGCTTACAAGGAGCACGATGGTTTTCTAAACAGATGCACGACGGCAACATAGAAAAGTATTATATTGGACTTGCACAGGGAAGACTTTTACAGGAAGAAGAATGGAAAGACAGTATTCAAAAAAATGATGAAAAAAAAGACAAAACACAATTTCACACAGTCTCAATCATCGAGTTTGATTCAGCAGAATTAAACTCGATTACAAGAGCAAAACCTCTTGCTCATGGGAAACTTGGTACTACAGAGGTGACTTTGATTGAGTACCAGATTATAGGCGGAAAAACACATCAAATACGGGCGCAAAGCTCGCATCACGGGTATCCGCTTGCAGGAGACAGCGCTTATAGAGGCACGCTTACAAAACTCTCTTCGTTTTTCCTTCACGCTCAAGTACTCCTTCTTCCAAAAAATGATCTAGGCATTCCCGAGCGCATCGACTGCAAACTTCCGCAAAAATTTAAAAATACTCTTGAAATCTGCTTGCCGAAGGATACTTCTGAGCTTATACTGGATAGGGTATGAAAACATTAACAGACATCGTCAATTTTTTTAAAGGCATCACAGTATATGCACTCGTCGGCGAAAGCGGAACCGGAAAAAGTTTTCGTGCTAAACTTCTTGCTCAAAAGTACGGGCTTGAAGCTATTATTGATGATGGTCTATTAATAAAAGAAGATAAAATTTTAGCAGGGCATTCTGCAAAACGGGAAAAAACTTTTCTTGCAGCAGTCAGGGTTGCACTTTTTGATGATAAAACTCACCGGGATGAAATTGCAAAGATACTACAAAAGACAGGTATAAAGAGGCTCCTTGTTTTAGGAACGAGCGAAAAGATGGTGCAGAAGATTGCCATGAGACTGCAGCTCCCCGCACCTTCAAAAATCATAAAGATAGAAGATATTGCCACTCAAGAAGAAATAGAATACGCCATACGATCAAGACGAATAGAAGGAAAACACGTTATACCCGTTCCTGCAATTGAAGTAAAGAGAAATTATCCGCAGATATTTTATAATGCAGTCCGCGTGCTTTTAAAGAGAAACAAAACGCCCATTATCAGCGGGAATAATACGAAGGTGTATGAAAAATCGGTGGTACGCCCTGAGTTTTCAAAAAAAGGCAGAATAAGTATCTCTGAAGCAGCACTTTCCCAAATGGTTATGCACTGTGTAAGCGAGTTTGACCCTCAAATACGTGTAAAAAAATTAGTCATAAAAACTGATGAACGGGGCTACAGACTCATAATCACTATTGATGTACCCTTTGGAACCCAGCTTACCGGTAAAATTCACAATATGCAAAAGTATGTAATCGATAACATTGAGCAGTTTACCGGCATTCTCATAGAGGAAGTTAGTATAATTATTGATAAGATATCGGCAACGGGGAAGTAGCTACGACTGCTGCAGAAGATGCCTTATGTTTTTTTGGTCTTCGTTTCTTGTTTTTAAAAGATTCTGAAGGCGGCTTTTGTTCAAATACCACCTTTGCATCAGGTACATCCCTTGCCGATTTTTTTGGTATCTTGAGAGCTACACCCATTTTTTTAAGTGTTGTTTTAATTGCAAATTCAAGTTCGCTGCGCTGGGGATTAATTGGAAGTACAAAGTGGCGGCACTGCGACCAAGTCTTTATATACAGTTCACCTGCCGACGTACTATTGATTACTTCCTTTTCCCAGTTTGTAAGCTGTTTAACAAAATCCTGTATCAGATAGCTTAATTTTAGTCCCAATCGTGCTTCCGGTGATACTACAATGAGCGCATCAAGTTCACGAAGCCGGGTGAGATAATCCTGTTCAAATTCTGCATCATCGTACATGAGGGCTGTTGCAGACGGCTGTAGATACATGTAAAGATCTGTTTCAAGAGCAAGAGAAACAATATCAAAGGCATGACCTGAATTTATAATTTTCAAAAACTCTTCAGTAAGCCTCGATGGCGATATGGGCGACAAAAGATATGCGCTTTTACGAATTTTTCGTTTAAGAACATGCGGAAGTTTAAAGCCTGTAACGGCGGCATATTTTACTGCACGAATCATGCGTACAGGATCTTCTGTGAAAATACGGCCGAGCGGAATAACGGGCGATATGAGCTGTTTTTTTATGTCTTTAAAACCGCCTACGTAATCTATTATTTGTTCTTTTATAGGATCGTAGTAAAGAGCATTGAACGTAAAATCCCTTCGCTGCACATCTTCTTCCATAGAGCCGAAACTGTTTCCAATAGAGCCGTCGCAAAGCGAGCGGAAGGTTGAGACTTCAAAAATCTTTGGACCGAAAAAAATATGCACGAGGCGGAACCGCCTGCCTATTATGCGGGAATTTCTAAAATACTTCTTAATTTTTGAAGGAGTTGCGTTAGTTGCAATATCGAAATCTTTTGGAACCTTGTTGAGTAAAAGATCGCGCACAGCACCGCCGACAATATAGGCTTCAAACCCATAATCGCGAAGCTGCGTAATTACGCGTAGAGCATCGATATCGATTTTTTCTTTTACAATGGAATGCTCAGCTTTGGTATAAATAACGGCCTTTTTTTGAGGCTTTCCATTTTTATCTGATGAATAACGAATTAGCACTATACTATGATATACGAAACAGTGCTTATCGTCAAGCTTCATTTGTTTTGATCAGGTGTAGTGCTTAATCCATGAAAGAATGTCGTTATACACAGTATTCCGGTTTATTTCGTTTAAACTTTCATGCCTTCCCTGCGGATAAATGATAATTTTAGAAGTAAACTGCAGGTTTTCATAGGCATCGTAGAGCTTCTTTACCTGTTTTCCATAGCTGCTTACCGGATCATCGCTTCCTGCAATAAGAAGAATAGAAATTTTTTTAGGAATCTTGCTCATGGCAGCCGGTTTGTTCATTATGGAAAAGGCTGTTCCTAAGTCTCTATAAAAACCTGGAGTACAGGGAAAACCGCATAAAGGAGACTCATCATATTTTTTGACCATTTCGTCATCGCGTGTAAGCCAGCTATTTTGACTTGCCGGCTTGTAAATT
>CAZLNE010000028.1:16452-21892 GCA_964560975.1 uncultured Treponema sp.
TGTAACCCGTCCTTATCTGCAAGGTGGCCCATAGGAGCACAAGACTGAATAGACTCTCCATGACCTCTATGATCATGGGCAAAGACGGCATAGCCCTGTTCTGCCAAAAAACGGGCAAACTCATCATACCGCAGTGCATATTCAGCCATGCCGTGACTAATATGTACAACACAACCGCTAAAGTTCTGCGGTATCCAGCTGTGAAGAGCAATACGAGCACCATCGGTTACGGTGACAAATTCTGTTTTGTGAGTAATCTTCATACTTAACACTCCTCATAAAAGACTTTTTCTGGTATAGTTGTGGTTATAATGAATACAGTTATTATAACCGATAAAATGCTTCACGGGGGCTCTGCTGCCGGTAAAATAGACGGAAAAACAGTTTTTATTGAAGGTGCTTTGCCGCAGGAAGAACTAAGTATTAGTATTACCCTGGATAAAAAGGATTATAGTGTTGCAAGGCTTGAAAAAGTACTCACACCCTCTCCGTATAGAACCGTACCGCTGTGCCCTCTTTACGGAATTTGCGGCGGTTGTAATCTCATGCATGCAAATGACGAGTATCAAAAAAGTTTACGGGTTTCAATTCTCAAAAACTCCTTTGAACGCGCCGGGTTAGAACAGTCAATAGTTCTGGTGAGCGGTAAACCTCTAGGATACAGAAACCGGTTCCAATTTGAAGAACACGGCCTGAAAAGCGCAAAAAGCAATACAATAATTCCAATACCCCGCTGCCCGGTTGCAGACGAAACAATAAATGAGTTTTTACAGCATGAAAAGACACTGGGCCGTGTTAAGGTCTTTGGAAGTCATCTTCTATGTAAGCAGACCGTTAATTCTAAAGAATATGTTTTTGCTCAGGAAATTGAAAAACAGATACACAAAGAGCAGTTTCTGAGGGGTAAAAAAATTAAGTCAGGCGGCAAACGAAAGATATATGAAGGAACAACCATACAAGAGAATCACGAGGCGACCATAAAACTATGCAATAAAGAATTGTCTTTTAATGTTCTCGGCTTTTTCCAGTCAAACATAGAAATGCTTGAAAAAACAGCAGGTCTCATAAAACAGCATCTTCCGCAGGGTTTACAGGTTCTAGACATGTACGGCGGTGTTGGGACTCTTTCGTCTCTTTGTGCAGATAACGCAAAACACATAACCTTAGTAGAACATAATCGAGATGCCGTAGTGTACGCAGAAAAAAACCTTGCAGGAATTCCCCATACCTCATACGGATTAAGCGGCGCACAGTGGGCTAAGAGCGCAGGAAACACACACTTTGATGCCGTCATTATAGATCCTCCCCGCAGCGGCATGGAAAAAGAAGTACGGGACTACCTTGCACAATCGAATATTCCTCTTATAATCTCACTCTCCTGCGACCCTGCAACTCACTCCCGCGACTGCGCTTCCCTAGTAAAAGCCGGGTACTCCATAGAACACTTGTACGCATTGGATTACTATCCGCAGACAAGCCACCTGGAAAGCTTAGCAATATGTATAAAAAACTAATCAAACTGTATATAATAGTATACATCTTTATGGGTATTCTAGGGTATCCGGCAGTTTCTGATGAGCTGGGATACAGAAATTGGCAGACAGTACTTGCAGGTTCTGTACTATCACCCTTAACGCCAACATCATTCGGCTTCACCGCAATGACCGACGGCGGCTTACTCATAGGATTTTCTGAACAAGGCACTGTACTTTGGCAGAAACCTATGAACACAAGAGGTACTGGATACTCATCAAGTTTTATAGGCGATTTCATTTTTACCTCTCATGGAACAACACTCAGTTTATACAACCCGAGCGGAAAGCGTGTATGGTCAGTAGAAACTGACAGCCCGATTATAGAAAAACCCGCTCCCGGTTTTGACGGGAGAGTCTTTGTAAAAGAAAAGGATGCCCTATCCTGTTACACTCTTAACGGACTCAGGCGGTTTAAAATCGGCATTTCTGAAGGAAAGATGGAACTCTTAACGCTCAATGACGGATCTCTTCTTCACATTCAAAAGAAGGAAATAAGCGGAAAAAGCACAGCACTTCGAGTATCGCCATTTGGACAAATACTCGAAGAAATAGTGTTCACGGGTATTATAAGCTGTGCCGCAGAAAGCAGGGACGGAATAATTCTGGGTTTTACATCTGGTACCATAGCTATGTGTTCGGTACTGAACGGAAGCGCAGACACAAAATGGAGTATCAGCTTGGAAGAGACCTATCCTGTTTCACTCCACGACTGGAACGGCACAGTACTTTCTGTTCTTCAAAATGGAAAAGCTGCACGCTTTTTGTACGGAGAACGCAGGGCCTTGTGGGTAAGCACCCAGGTGTTTAAAAATACTGCGAATGAATGCGTTGTATCGGACGACTATGCAATCCTAAAAACTCCAAATTCAGTAGTCAGCCTCACAAAAGAAGGAAGCATCAGTAAAGTAATTGATATTTCTTCGTATAAAAATCTTTTTACAACACTCACCAAGGGAGGCATGTTCGTTGTTTGTCAGCAGGACTGGTCCATACAAGCCTACCGGATTCAAATACTGGAACCCTATCCTATAGTCAAGCGAATATACCCGTATGAAAAACTCCATGAATCCAGCATTGAGCCCTATCGCCGTGCAGTAACCCTGTTAGCAGCAAAAGATCTGGGACCGCTTGAAGGAAAACTTATGGCCCGCAATGCCTTTTTTATGGAAGAATTGAAAGCGTATTACCTATTAAGCGAACAAGAACGAAGAAAACTAAGTATGACCATTAATGTAAGCACCATCACTTCTGATATTACGACAGCCTCCCTCTTTACCTCGTCCCAGATTACTCCTTTTTGGTCCTATATACTTGAAAAAGAGCGCGATGATACTGTCATCCGCAGTGTGCTCTCTGCAATTCAGCGGTGTGCCTACGATGAAGATGGAAGTATAATGGATGCAATCGGAAAAAAACTCATTGAGGAAAGGGCTAGCAGCGAAAATATGATGTTTTACTATTGCGACACAGTGGTGGAACTATGTGCATTTATGGGGCGCCCTGCGCTTATGAGACGCGGAAAAGAAATACTTGTGTCGCTTCTGGGGTCAAAATACAGCTCATCGGTGCAGGAGTATGCGAGAAAAAGCTTAGAAAAAATTATAAATTTAGAAATATAGCTAAATTGGAATAGGTGTGGTATAATTTTAAAAAAGTTGTCCTTAAAATGGAGGAATGATGAAAAAATTAGTACTTACGGCAGTGACCGTTTTTTTTCTAGCAACAGCATTTTCACTTGAAGTAAATAGAAATGAGCTTGAATCTGCAGGAGGTGCAGATTCTATTGTATTTATAAACTATGTAGGACCCCATTCTGTTATTAATACTATTGAACAGATCAAAACCATAGGCTCCTCGCTCTCTCCAGCAGTAACAAAGGCCGATCTTGGAATACCTGGAACTTTTGGAAACACAGACCTCTATTACGTCATACATGCTGTAGACCCGTCAGTCAAGGAAAAACTTGATGCCGATATTCTTATTCTTGGTCCAAAAGTAAGCGTAGATCACATAACCAATTTACGGCGAATACTATCTTCCTATTTAACTTCTGCCTACGGCTACTCACAGCGCGATGCAGATACCTTAGCTGTCTTTATTACAGTATATAACGCTGTATACCGCTCAAAAATGGATGTATTTAACGCAAAATATAAAACAGTCGTAACAAAGAACCTGGAAGCAGCAAAGGCAGGATTATCAGTTAATTATACAGACTGGCCCGGGAAAACTCAGATAGTTATACCTCTTTCAGATTTACAGGGCGGATTAAGTACTATTGACACCTCCATTATATCTGATAAACAGGTTGTCGCTTCTATGCAGGAAACTACTACAAAGGAAGTTGATGCTAGAAAAGATATGGTAGATATTAAAGAGAGAGAAGCAGAAATTGCACGGACGGATGCTCAAGATGCGCAAAAGAATGCTGCAGATGCACAAAAAAAAGCAGCAGACGAAGAAGCAAAACGTAAACTTGAAGAAGAAAAATTAAAACAGGCTCAATCCGATGCAGCTCTTGCACAGAAAAAAGCAGAAGCCAACCCTAACGACGCACAGGCTCAAAAAGAAGCCGAGCAAAAACAAGAGGCAGCAGAGACACAAAAAGCTGTTGTAGAAGAACAAACACAGAAGGTTGCTGAAGCAAAACAGGAAGCAGAAGAACTTAAGACAACTGCAAAAGAAGAACAGATCATTGCAGATAAAAAAACAGCCGAAGCTCAATCGGACAGAATAGCCATTGCAAAAGATATGCAGGAACTTCTTGCAAATGCAGATCTTCTTGCTGTTATGGACACTACCTATGGACTCAAACTCATAGATCAGACTAATCTCTTAAGCGCCATGGTCCTTTTTGATACAAAGACAGGAAAAATAGTAAAAGAATCTCCCGTGAACGTTATTCGAAACCGTCAGGTTGTACAGGGCATTAACGGCTTTATTGCAATAGCTGGAAAAACAGGCGGAAACGCTGCAGTAAAACTTGTCATACTCGACAATAAGTCTATGGAAATAATAAAAGAAAGCAGTGAAAGTATCAGTGAGAAATCTATGCTCGCCTATTCTCCCGAATTCGTCTACGCAGTCATGGATTCCGGCGGAAAGTGGTACTTAGGACGCTACACCTATGACTTAGCACTGTCGCTTAAGTCAGACATTACCGTAGATCCTGCTACACCGATAGTCTTGAGTGAAAAAGGCATAAGCGTTACTTCCTCTGACGGTGCTGTAACATTACTTGCCTTAGACACATTGAATGCTGTTAAATAGGATTACGGTATAAATTACTTGGTTTTAAGATAATTCCGGCCAAATTCTTAGTCCGCTTATGTGTTTAAAATGTGAATCGTAGGTAATAAGTTTTGAACCTGTTTCTATGGTATGAGCTGCTATCCAAATATCATTAAGGGGTATCATCTTACCCTTTGAATGTAACTCGGCTTTTACCTCACCAAATATCTCTGCTGTTTCAAAAGACACGTTTAAAACAATAATGCCGTCTTTTTTGCAAAAATTTTTGAGGTATTCTATGTTTTCGATTAATCTTGAACCGCCATGAAATCCTGCATAAAGTTCTCCGATCATTATTGTTGATACATAGATTTCCTCTGCTTCAACAATATAATCAAGTACCCTTGTATTTCCTGCCATAAATTCACTATATGCATTGGTATCTAGAAGTATTTTGGTCATTTCCAATCCATTTCGTGTATGAGTTCAAAATCATTAGTTGCCTGTTCAAATTCTTTTTTATCAGAATCATTCCACTTTCCGCATAATTCGAGATAGGAGTTCCTTTTATCGATTTTATTGTCACTAAAGAGTGAATTTTGCAGGATGTGTTTTACTGTTCTATTCTGGCTTAAACCGAATTCTTCAGCTTTTTCGCTAATTTTACTGCTTAA
>CAZLNE010000029.1:0-21845 GCA_964560975.1 uncultured Treponema sp.
CGAACAGACAATGGGTGGGAGGGGATTTGTCTGCCCGACATTATATATATCGGTAAGTAGTATAAAACCTTGAATACTATTTTGCTTTTTTATTCTTCTCTAATAATTACATCAAATAATAAAGACGCAGTATAATTTCTTCCCTTAAAAGCCTGAATTACCTTAACTAATTCAAAACCATCAAGCACAAACTTTAAAACATGTTCACCTTCAGTTATTTTATAAGGCTTTTCAAAGTCTGTGAGTAGAATATCATTAAAATAAAAAGACACACTTTGCGGTATAGAAATATAAAGCAGAGGATCATTCTCATGAAGCTGAATCTGCATTTTTGAAACGTGTCCTTGTTCAATCTTAACCGTTCTCACCTCGTTTCTGTAAAAATCTGAAACAAGTGCTATATGATGAACACCTGAAGGCAGTAACACTTTTCCATCTGTAAGTACGGCCTGTTTTTCATCTATAAAGATTGTATACTCTTTTTTTTCAGTTGCCTTAGAATCAAATAGTATCTGATTAGAGGGTTCCTGATTCATAGATTGTATGTGCTGAATAGATGCAGGATCAGGATACAATACAGAAATATCGAGAAGACCTTTGTCAACAATAATCGGTTTAACTTCAATGTCAAACACTGCTTCCAATACTGATACTGGAGTTCCCTTCATCACAAGCTGGAGCCTGAAATAGACATATCCTTCAGAAATATCGACAATAGAAGGAAGAAGCGCTGAATAGGGAGTTTCTTTAAGACCGTGATTTTTTATAAGCGGAACCTGAAGATTATAACTTAACTTTCCCGGAAAGGTATTAAGATAGAGTTTGTCACCGGAATAATCTATCGTAGTTTTTGAAGGACGGGGCTGGACTCCGGTATAAAGAGAATAGGCAACTGCATCTCTATACTCTGCTACAGCCTTTGGAATTTTAATTTCTATTGAAATTCCGCGTAAAAAAACAGGATTACTCGGTAATTTTACTGCCAGCATATCATTTACAGCTAGACGGACTTTTTGGGAACTAGTTTCATCTGCCATTTCTATAAGAATCGTTTCATGCACGCGAAATGTGTCTTTTGCCGCACAATAAAAAGAGAACAGTATTAAAATAAAAATAAACAATTTCTTTTTCACTTACTTATCCCTTAATAATTAATAGAGGATCTACCGTTTTACCGTCTACCCACAGTTCAAAATGCAGATGCGCACCTGTCGACAAACCTGTTGACCCAACTTTTCCAATGCTGTCATGGGAAAAAACCAGATCGCCTTGTTTAACCGATATTTCTGATAAATGAGCATAAAAACTTCGGGTTGCTGCATCGTGTTTAATAATAACAAAGTATCCATACACCTCAGACCATCCGGTTTGCTCTATTGAACCTGATTTACAAGCAAGAACGATTGTACCTTCCGGGGCAGCAAAATCAACACCCTCATGAAATGAATCATTACCGGTTATCGGACTTTTTCGCATTCCATAATCTGATGTTAAAATACCATTCGGCAAAGGCAGTTGTAAAGCGGAATCAAGGAAGAAGGCACGTTCTGTTGAGCTTAAACGGGCATTCTGAACGAATGAATACTTACTATTGTCTAGAGTATAGCATGAATACTCTCCCCCTGCCAAGTATTTTTCTGCTAGAAGAATTTCCAAAGGCGTTTTTGGATCGGAGGGTAAAAAAAGCCCCGGACAGGTTGGTAAAAGTAAGGTTTTACCGGCAATAGAAGTATCTGTACTGGGCAATCTATTGAGCGTAGCAATAGTTTCATAGGGTAATACACAGCGTGCAGATATAGAAATCAAGGTATCTGAAGGGAGTGCTTTATATGAAAAAAAAAGGATATCTACAGGCTCTGAACTGCGGGCAAGCTTTTTATAAGAATTTTCTATTTCCTCGGAGAATTGCTTAAAAAGAATATTTTTCGATGATAATTCGGTAAGAGTTGGAAAGAACTGCTTCTGTGCACATACGGGAACAATGGCAAAGAGCAATAAAATTACAAAAAAGGGTTTACTTTCTCTTGTACACAAAGGCTGCAATTCCATAAAGAATGAGACCTAACACTAAGGATACGAGACCCCAAAAGCGGTATCCATCCAATACAAGAAGAATACATATAACTATTGAACTGAGTACAAGTAATAATAACAAGATAGTCCTAATACTATTCGCCATCTTTATCTTGCGCTCTTCTCTAGATGAAGAAAGAATGAAAAAGCGGATTTTTTTAATCACTATAAAGGAGATAAAAAATACGGCAATTAAGCCCACAAATAATGAGTATAAGGAAGGATTATCTACGGCAAGCTTCCATAATGGAGTTACAACAATCAGGGCAAAAAGAGCACAAAAAGAAAATAAAAGTAATACTTTAAGCAGAAAGGAAAAAACTTTAATATAGTTTGATAATAAATTACGTTTTGTCATTACATTAGATTTAAACATGTACTGTTGTAAAAAACCGGCAGTATGTTACTACCGGTCTATACACTAGTCCTCGATGATTGCTTCTGTTGGACAGGCTGCTGCACAAGCACCACAGCTGACACAAGTTCCAGCATCAATAACACGTACATTTCCCTGTTCGCTGATAGCACCTACTGGGCATTCACCTTCACAAGCACCGCAATTTACACAGGCATCTGTTATTTTGTAAGCCATAATAAAACCTCATAAAATGAATTTGTATGATTAAAATACCATAGAAAACTGATAAAGACAAGCTTATTAGATAAAATAAGATCTTTTTTTGGGAAATCAGTTGCCCTTACACGCCTCTTGAGGCATAATGTAGACATGGGTGGAAAGCAGCAATTAATTAAAAAAAATCTTTCGTTTATAAAGGTTTTACCTCAATGGGCACAAGATCTATCATACAAGTACTGTTCCAAAACAGTAAACATGTATATAGTACACGGCAATATACGCGATTTTTTACCGCATACCATGAATGAGGGAGAATTCTCTTTTAAAAAGATACAAGAGTACATATCTGATGTACTTTTTGGCAACGGGGACATAATAGCATACTTCGATCGTTCCAGCGGAGTAACATTTTGTACATCCGACATGGAAAATGAATACCTTGCAATTATGAAGAGGTTTTTCCCCCATGTTACCCAGGAGCAGCTTTTATCACGAAACCCTCAGGAATCATTTGAATATCTGGAAAAGTATTTTCTTATAAATATTCCGCAGCAAAAGAGAATTGTTTTTCTTATTGATTATGCAGAAACAGTCGTTCCCTATGAAAACATCGGCGATCTCGATGAAACCGATCGTTTTTGTTTAGTAACACTCAACCGATGGTCTCATGAGCCTATTTTTACACAAGGCGATGTTTCAATTATACTTCTTACAGAAAACCTGACAGATATAAACTCCAGGCTGACATCCTCACCTTCTGTTGTAAAGGTTAATATTCCCCTGCCAAACAAGGATCTGCGGACCCTTTTTTTAGAGTACCTCCTTGCGCAGGAATTAATGCTCCTCGAACGCGGACTAAGCCCCGAAAAAATGGGCTCTCTTTCTGCAGGCCTCAACCTCTGGCATCTTCATCAGCTTGCTACCGAATCCTTTCAAGAGGATGTACCTATCAGTCTTGATTTTCTGCGCCATAAAAAGAAAGAAATTATTGAAAAAGAAGGCTCCGGCCTCATAGAGTTTTTAGAAACCGAACACGATCTTTCATTTGTCTCGGGCCATGAATTTGTAAAAAACAGATTTAAAAATGCATCCCGCGCAATAAAGCAAAACCAGCTTGATGTTCTTCCTATGGGTTACCTTATATCCGGCCCAATTGGAACAGGAAAAAGCTTTTTAGTAAGCGCCTTTGCCGGTGAAATAGGTATACCGATGGTTCGTTTATGTAATTTTTATGCAAATGGAAACGGAGTATCAGAAACTAATCTTGAAAGAGTCTTAAGCATTCTTAAGGCAATGACTCCAGTAGCGGTTATGATCGATGAGGCAGATACCTTTTTAGGAAGCAGAGAAGATAAAAGGGGCGACGGTTCAGGAAGCCGAATTTTTGCGCAAATTGCATCATTTATGGGAAACACCGATTACCGCGGTAAAATAATCTGGTTTTTAATTACCAGCAGACCTGATCTTATTCCTATAGACCTGAAGAGACAAGGAAGGGCCGAAGAACATTTAGCTCTTTTTTATCCGGAGACTGTCGATGAGAAGGTTGAACTTTTTGAAACAATGCAGAGAAAGCTCGATATAAAAGTTGAAAAATTTCCCCTGCAGGAAATTTTCAAAAAGGTCAGCTTTGAAATGTCCGGTGCAGATATAGAAGCCGTTCTCGTCCGCTCAAAGATGGAAGCAGCTATGGATCGACGTGTTATTGTAACAAAAAAGGATATAGAACAGACAATAAAAGATTTTATTCCGCCTGTGTATCCGCATGAAATTGAACTGCAAAATCTTGTAGCAGTTCTGGAGTGTACAAGCCGCGAAATGGTTCCAAAAAAGTTTCAGAATATGGATAGAACCAAATTAGCATCTGAAATACGCGAATTAAAACAACTACTTGGAAGTTACTAAATACCAGTTATAAAAAAGGAATTCTCATGACAAAAGAAACATTGGCACTCATGATAGATCACACTTGTTTAAAAGCTTCGGCAACAAAAAAAGATATTGAAGAACTCTGCAGCCAGGCAAAGGATCAAAAATTTGCGTCTGTTTGTGTAAACTCAGCAAGGGTCACACAGGCCTATGCAATTCTTTCAGAAACACAGGTTAAGGTGTGTACGGTTGTTGGATTTCCTTTGGGTGCTCAAAGCACAGCTGCTAAGGTATTTGAAGCAGTACACGCCATACAATCAGGCGCACTAGAAATTGATATGGTCATTTCTGTCGGTCACGTGAAAGACAAAGACTGGGACTATGTAGAGCACGATATTCTGTCTGTTGTTAAAGCTAGTAAAGAAGAAGCCAATAAAAAACATCATGATTGCCTGGTTAAGGTCATACTTGAAACATGCCTTCTTAGCGATGATGAAATTGTTCAGGTTTGCCTTCTTGCTAAAAAAGCAGGTGCCGATTTTGTTAAAACATCAACAGGATTCAGCTTAGGCGGAGCAACAGCAGAACATGTACATCTTATGAGAAAAACAGTGGGAGAAGCAATGGGCGTAAAAGCTTCCGGCGGTATAAGAGATTTTGATACTGCTTTAAAAATGATACATGCTGGAGCAAACCGTTTAGGTCTGTCATCCAGCATGGAAGTAATAGCACAATTTTTATCTGTTAAAAAATAAAACTATTTTTTTGTTGTCTTTGTCTTAGCAGTAGTTTTTGCTGCAGTTTTAGTTACAGTCTTTGCAGCTGTCTTAGCGGGTGCTTTGGCCTTTACAGCAGTCTTTGGTGCTTCTTTTGCAGCTGGCTTTGCAGCTTTTACCGTTGTTTTAGGTGCAGCTTTTACCGTTGTCTTTGCTGGCGCTTTTGCTTTTACAGCAGTCTTTGGTGCAGCCTTTGTAGTTGTTTTTGCAGTTTTTACACTTGTCTTTGCCGGTGCCTTTTCCTTAACAGCAGCTTTTGGTGCAACTTTAGCGGGTGTTTTTGATGCTTTTACCGTTGTCTTTGCTGGTGCTTTTGCAGCGGTCTTTGGCGCGGCCTTCACAGCTGTTTTAGTTGTTTTTGCGCTCGCCTTTGCTGGTGTTTTTGCAGCAGTCTTTGGTGCAGCTTTAGCAGTTGTCTTTGCTGCCGCTTTTTCCTTTACAGCTGTTTTTGGTGCAGCTTTCACGGCTGTTTTTGTTGTTTTTGCACTAGTCTTGGCTGGTGTTTTTGCAGCAGTCTTTGGTGCAGCTTTAGCAGTTGTCTTTGCTGCCGCTTTTTCCTTTACAGCTGTTTTTGGTGCAGCTTTCACGGCTGTTTTTGTTGTTTTTGCACTAGTCTTGGCTGGTGCTTTTGCAGCTGTCTTTGGTGCAGCTTTAGCGGGTGTTTTAACCGCTGTGTTTGCAGCAGGTTTAGCTGCTACCTTCTTTGTTGTCTTTTTTTCTGTTACATCAGAACTTGACTTTGCTTTCATTTTTCCTGCTCCTTCCTTATTAGGCCAGCTCAATTCTTTTAAAACTTTATCTGCAAGTATTTCACCCACCTTCTTTGCATCGGTAAGAGGAACATTTGCATTTTGATTGAATGTTTTTTGTAAAATACCGGAGAGAGCCTGCTGAACACCCTCCTTTGCAAAAACGATAAATGAATAATTCAAACCAGAGGGTTTAAGTACCGTAAAAGATGTCATAACCATTTGCGGTATTTTATTGTACATAATTTTATATTGGTTCTTACAAGTATGTATATTAAGATCATTAAATCGTAAGGGTATTTGAAATTTAGAAGGCCTTACATAAGGCTCTTGAGCTTTCTGTGTATATGTTGTTGGTTCTACGAGAATGTATATCTTCTTACCATTTGACTGAAACGTAATTGAATCTCCAGAAGAATAGAAATTCTTTACCTCTGAATATGAGATAATCTCAATAATTGAATATGGGGTATCTGTCATAAAAAAACCGGATACAACATAGCCCTCATCTTTTGGAAGCATATTTTCCTTATATGCTGTATATAAATCCATCGCTTTTACACCCATTTTTGGCTCCTTTTAATATATAAAAAAAATCACCCACTCACAGTATAGGGGGTGAATTATAAAAAAGCAATTATTTTTTTCTTATAGTAGGATCAAATTGACGAGCCATATCTATGCTGCCAATTTTCTCATACACTTTTGCTATTTTCTTTTTAATTCTTACATCATTTGGAAAAAGTTTACATGCTGAGCGCAAGGTATCCAGAGCTTTTTCTATTTCATTAAGCTGAAGGAGCAAACTGGATTCTATTAAAGCTCCATCAGGATCGAGCTTATACGCTTTATGCCATAATTGAACAAAGCGCAATGCCTGTGCATGCATCGAAAGTTTAACCAGGCAATAGACATATCTGTGCATGACGTGGCGGTCACTAGGATCTTGTTGTAAAAGACTGCGGTATAACACAGCACTCTTATGATACTCACCCGCCCTTCTTCTTAATGATGCTAAATTTCTTGTCAGCGTTTCCTGATGTGAAGAGTACGGAATAAGCATTTCAATATTATCAGCAGCAGCCTTCCACTTTTGTTGTATGGTTAAGAAACGTATATACTTTTTACGCACTGATACATTTGAAGACCAGTTTTGCAGGTAAGACTTGTATGCATTATCCAAATCTCTCTTTCTTTGTGTTTGTTCACAACAGTCAATAAGCATGCCGTAGTACTGCTCATTTTTATCATCAAATTCTAATAGTTTTTTAATCCATGTTTCTGCCAAGTCCGCTAGTCCAACTTGTAAATACTGCGACGCAAGAATTCCCATCATATACATATCGCGAGGATTTTTTAGATAGACTTTTTGTACTTGTTCAAGAACTTCTTTTGGATCCTTGCCGCTCTTTGCATCACAAATTACAGAATAGTACTGCACGGTATCTGCATCCAAACTGATAGTAGCATCTTTTCTCAAAAGTTCATGTTGAAGCTGCTGCCAATCTTCCATAGAAAGATAGGTCATTAATAGTCCATACCGGTATGCTGCATATGTTGCATCAAGTGATCGGGCTTTAGAAAAATGATTCAAAGCCTCTTTGTATTTACCAAGATTTCTGCAGGCTTCGCCCATTAAGCAGTGGACAACGGCATCCGGTCCAAAAATCTTAACGTACATTCTTCCTGCTTCGATTGCTCCCTTCCAGTTTTCTTCAAGAAGGGCATTTTTAATAATATCAATAGATTGTATTTGTTTGTTATTACCGGAAGGAAGTGAAAAATCAAAACTGGGAAATTGTCCTGCAAGTGCGCTGCTTAATTTTTTTGCGTCTTCAAGTTTCCCCATCATAGTCAACACAGAAAGCTCATACCAACGTAATGAAGGATCCTGAGGAGAAAGAGACGAGGCAATTTTGTATTCTGATAATGCTTCTGTAAGCATACCTGTTTCACGAAGACTATGAGCCTTGTATAAATGAACTAGAACTGCATCCATTCCATTTGAAATGCAAAAATCAAACATGCGTAAGGCAAGATCTGCATTTCCGGAATTGTAGGTTTTAACTGCTTCTACAAATAAACTGTTTTGATACGCTTGATTAATGCGTTGATCATCAGGATCTATGTAAAGAGCCTGCTTAAAAATAGCTAAAGCCTCTGAGTTTTTCCCGCACTTAAAATACGCTGTTCCTAATAAACTGCAGGTTGTTGCAGAATCTGGCTTTAATTCAAGGCTTCTTTTAAAGCAGGAGATGGCCATGGTATATGAAGCCATTGCAAGATAAGAACGGCCTAAAAAAAACCATCCATCAGGATCATCTTCTCGAAGGCTCAAATACGCATTTAAAGATGAAACTGAAAGTGCATATTGATTCATAGCATGATACGATCGTGCTAAGTACAATAAGACTTCCGGTTTTTCTGTAACACCCTGCAGCGTCAATGACTCGAGAAGACTAGCGGCCTTTTTATAATCTCTTTTTTTTCCTGCATCTATTGCGCGGATAAAGACCTTTTCATAGTCCTCTCGATTGGGAATCATACGGTTACTGATTCTTTCCTGCTTGAACCATAGTCACAGCGGCTACAGTTACAATGTCGTCAACTGAACAGCCGCGTGAAAGATCGCTTATTGGTTTTGCAAAACCTTGTAAAAATGGACCAAAGGCTTCAGCACCAGCAAGACGCTGAACTAATTTGTAGCCAATGTTGCCTGCACCTAAATCGGGGAATACTAAGGTGTTAACCTTGCCGGTAATAGGACTTCCTGGAGCTTTCTTTTCTGTAATTGCAGGAATTAATGCAGCATCTGCCTGGAGTTCACCATCGAGCAGCAGCTGTGGAGCCTTTGCTTTAGCAAGACGGACAGCTTCCTGTACACGCAGAACGTTTTCATCTTTTCCGCCTGAACCTTTAGTTGAAAATGAAAGCATAGCAACAACCGGCTCAACGCCAATAAGATTTTTACAGGAATCACCTGCAGAAATTGCAATATCAGCAAGCTGTTCAGAGGAAGGAGTTGGAATAACAGCACAATCGGAGAAAATCATCATACCGTCAGAACCCCAGTTTTTATCCTTCATCTGCATGACAAAGCATGATGAAGCGGTTTTTGAACCAGGAGCAGTTCCAATAATAGTTAGACCGGAACGCAAAACATCTGCCGTAGTTGATTCAGCACCAGCAACCATAGAATCGGCCTTATTGAGCCTTACCATCATTGCACCAAACCGAAGCGTATTTTTCATATCGATTTCAGCTTGCTCTAGAGTCATGCCCTTATGTTTTCTCAATTCGTAATATGTACTGCAAAACTCAGAAAACAACGGTGATGTTTCGGGATTGCATAAGGTTACACCGGAAAGATTAATACCCTTTTCCTGTGCAATCTTTTTAATAACTTCTTCTTTTCCTAATAGGATTACTTCTTTTGAGAGTTTCTCAGAAATAATGCGTGCAGCAGCAGCAACTGTACGTTCCTCTGTACCTTCAGGTAATACAAGGCGGTTTTGATATTCCACTGCCTTGCTCTTCATTAGTTTAACAAAATCCATAATAATATCCTTATCTATAAAACAAATAATTACCATAGAATACTGCTATAGCTTAAAACACTCAAGTACTTTTTTTAGTATTGACGCTGATAGTTTTTAACTATACATTAGTATCATGCTAGAAGGTAAAGATTCCCAATTTTTAGAATTGGAAGAAGAAGATTTTGACACTATCCTCGCAAGCGATATAACATTTTCTGGAACTATCAAGTTTTCAAAGCCCTTTATGATAAGGGGAACAGTAACCGGACTTATTGAAGCAACCAGCGATCTTGTTATTGATAATAATGCTGCAGTATATGCAGATATTATTGCAGACAGAGTATTAGTACGCGGGAAGGTTGAAGGAAATATCAAGGCTAAAAGCTTAGTTTTTGTTACCGTAAATGGTTCTGTAACGGGTGATATTTCATCGGCACAAGTAGTTCTTGAACCGGGAAGTACATTTACCGGCCGCTGTGTTATGACATGTGACGGACAATAAGATAAGACAGGGGTATGCACAAAATAAGCCGGAACATCATATTTTATATTTGTATTCTACTTTCAATTCAATCTACGGCATTTGCGCAGCAAAAGCCGGATGCGCTAAAAGAATATAAAGCCGGAAATTATGAGAAAGCAATATCTATTTGTGAAGACGAAATTCGGCTTAATGAACATAGTTTAGATTCATATGTTGTCTTATGCTGGAGCCTTGTTGCAAATAAACAATATTCTGAGGCAGAATTTTGGGCTTCCAGAGCGCGAAAGATAGCCCAATATGATCAAAGAGTAATTGAAGTACTTGCAGAATCAAAATACTATCAGGGTAAAAACGCAGAAGCACTTAATCTATTTCAGGAATACTTATCACTCGTACCTCTCAACGCAGACCGGGTTGGAACTGCATTTTACTTCATGGGAGAAATTTTTATTCGTCAGGCAAAATTCGAACATGCTGATATTGCCCTCTCCCAAGCGTTAAGAATTGAACCACTGCGGTCTACCTGGTGGGTCAGACTAGCTTATGCACGCGAAATGACGAGGGACTACGCGAAAGCGCTTCTTGCCTATGAACAGGCTTTAGGTTTGAGCCCTTTTTTAGAAGACGCTGTAAACGGAAGAGATCGCGTAAAGAAACTTATACGGTAACCTTAATAATCAATGAAAATACATGTAGAAACCCTTGGATGCAAACTTAATCAAATAGAAAGCGAAAGTGCCTCAAATTCCTTCTTTACCGAAGGATTCAGCATATCTATGAAGCCTTTAACGCGCGAAGCCGGTATCCAAAGCGGAGTTCTCCTTTGTATTATCAATACTTGTACAGTTACCGGAAAGGCAGAGCAAAAAGCACGCAGACTTATTAATCTGCTGCTTGAGCTATGTCCTCATTGTCCCATTTTAGTTACCGGCTGCTACGCAGAGCTTGATGCAGAAATCATAAAGGCAATTGATGAGAGGATTGTTGTCCTTCCAGGCAGTCAAAAAGGACTGTTAGCTGAAATTCCGCATCTATTAAAAACATATTCACAGCAGTGCGGTTTGATGCAGGATTCAGAGCTGAATGCAGAAAAAGGCTTATTAATAATTGAATACTTAAAACTTCAGGTGACAAACCTTACAAGCACCTCTAGAGACAAGCAAACGGTATTCAATCTTTCAACAGACAATTTTTTTCAACATTCACGCTCTTCAATTAAGATTCAGGACGGATGTAATAATCACTGTACCTATTGCAGAATAAGACTTGCAAGAGGAACATCAGTATCACTTGAGGCCGAAGAAATACTAAAAAGAGTTCAGCAAAACGAAAAAGCCGGACATCGCGAAGTAGTTATCACCGGTGTAAATCTGAGTCAATATAAATCTATGTATGAAGATACCCCTATTGATATTGCTGATCTTCTCAGAATTCTTATTAAAAATACCAGCTATATATCTTTTAGAATCTCAAGTTTATACCCTGAACGTGTCGATACTAACTTATGTGAGGTATTAAAACACGAAAGGGTTCGTCCTCATTTTCATCTTTCTATTCAATCAGGAAGTGATGCTATCTTAAAACTAATGAAACGCCCTTATCAAGTACAGCAAGTTAATACTGCAGTTGAACGCTTACGGGCTATTAAGAAAGATGCCTTCATTGCCTGCGATATTATTACAGGCTTTCCTGGAGAGACTGATGAAGATTTTGAGAAAACGCGGCAAATGTGCAAGGATCTTAATTTTACATGGATACATGCATTTCCTTTTTCAGCCCGTCCCGGTACAGAGGCCTATACAATGAAACCTGTTATAGGAACACATATTGCATCCGAGCGTGTCTTAGTATTGACAGCGATTGCACAAGAACAGAAACAGAAGTTTGTGCAGAGTATGAAGGGGAAACATCTTAAGGCTATTGTGGAAAAAAGGGAAACACTTCCATTGCGTGCTGTTACAGAAAACTTTCTTCACACAGAGCTTATAATCCCCGAGACAATTGATCCTGAATCAATTAAGGGGAAAGAGATTATAGTAAGCATTATTGAAAAAAGCTGTTTGAAAAATTGTGATGCAAAAGCAAAATTTCTACAGCTGACACAGTGATATCTCTACTATCTCCATTATTCTGTAACTTAATTATTGTTTGACTTGTTTTTTACTATAGTAAGGGTTACTATTAGTTGTGTGCAGGCATAGTTTTACAAAAGACTAATGAATTTCATAGTAACATTTTTTTGGAGGATGCCTATGACAAGATTAATTAAAACAGGTGCAGTTATTGCGTTGAGTATATGTTTATTGGGATGTGATTTTTTCACCGCATCATGGGGTGTTAGTTTAAAGAGAGATCAAACAACTCTTCTTAAAGGATTATCTACCAAGGACTTAGCCGACCTCCTCTCTGATCCCTCTTTTATTTCTGATCCTATTTCAAGTTCCAGCCTGCTTGCTGCACTAGGCAGTAAACCGGCGGCAGAAATTCAAGCTCTGACTCCAGAAGATAAAGAATCCATATTAGAACTTACTGTCAATGCAGGTGTTCCAATAGAGACAATTACAAGTATTATAGACGGAAGCGGCACTGAAGCCGATCCAGGCAGCATAATTGCTCAGCTCATTCCTAATCTTCCGGTTATTGATACTGCTGCAGCCGTTGCTGTCCTAACAGACCCAGAGACCTTAGAAGGCGCTGATGCCACAATGATAGCCGCTGCTGCAGTAAGTGTATTACTGCAAGTCACTGCCTCTGAAACTACAGGAGAAGAAAACCAGGGTGAAGCCGCAGAGCAGCTTCTCAACAACTTAATGGAATCTATTGAAGAAAGCCCTGAAGATACTTCGCCTGAGGATCTGGTAGAACAGATGATTACGGATGGAACGGTATCGGAAGGTGTTAGAGATGAAATGATTGCAGTAATTACAGCTTTTCAGGTTCTCTCCGGTGATTCATCAACAGGTATAGACAGATCTGGTGAGATTGGTGATGGAACGGATCTTACTAGCTTATTTTCCTAAGAGAAAACGTAACACCGGCATCAGTTTATCTGCTTGAACACGACAGGAGCACTTATATGAAGAAGCTTATTACAATACTATTTGCAGCGTTATGTATATACTCATTTATAGCATCAGAAACATTTGAATATGAATTTACCATGCCGACTATAGAGTATGCAAGAGATTTAGGAATGGGTTCTGCATATGTAACAGACACCACAACGTATTTTTCATTTTTATCAAACCCTGCAAGTCTTGGATTCACAGGAGATAAAACTCTCTTTCCAACCCTGAATACCAGATTGGCAGGTCCATTAAACCTAATTCCTCAGTCACTTGAGTCTCTTCGAGCTGGAAACTTTGATGTAATAGAAGTGCTTAGTAAAACTCTCTCTGAATCCAAAGGAATAAACGCAGCTTTTAACATTGCCGGTCCCCTAAATTTTGGATCCATAAAAAAAGGATTTGGATGGGGTATTTTTAACGAAACCTATACCTCTTTTGATATTCCCTCTCTCATATCATCAACTTTTTATGCAGGAAACGAAACTTTAGTAAGGCTTGGTTATGGATACGCTCTTAAACTTCCTGTCCCCATAACGATTTCTGTGGGATTATCTACAGATTTAGTTAATAGGATTGAGGGTCTATATACCTTAAAAACATCAGAAATGATGAGTCTGATGGGGGGAGAAGAATTTTCATTCGCCTCACTTATTATGCCGGTTTATACATCATTCGGATACGGACTTGATGCAGGTATTACATTTAAACTATTTAATGTTGTATCTATTAGTTATGTTTGGGATGACTTTTTCTACGGAGTGTATACACAAAAATCAGACCTCATTACTAAGATAATTAATAAACCAGCAGAGCTTTCCTCCTACACCTCTGCTGATAGTACAAAAACTGTTTTTGGTACCAGTAAAAAGATGACTGCAGGTATTGGCGTGGAAATTCCTCTCGCGGACATTTCTAAGAATCTTATATCTTCGTGGATTGTTATGGTTGACTGCAACGATTTACTTAGTGTTTTTGCAAATAACCCTGCAAAACGGAATCCGGTATTAGAATTTTCTGCAGGCACAGAGCTTGTCTTGCACAAAACTATTATTCTTAGATTTGGTATAGATGAGATGTATCCGGCGGCTGGTATAGGTATCCGCCTGGGTGCTTTTAATATTGATGCATCAATTTATGGTCAAGAGTTAGGACGTGAGCCGGGCAGCCGCCCGCAGCTCAATACAGCTTTCTCAATCGGTTTTTATAAATAGATTAGTGAAACTTATTGACAAAAAAAATCTATTATTGTATAGTGGTCAAGCATTCAGCAATGATTGCTTTGGGCTACTAGCTCAGTAGGTAGAGCAACGCCCTTTTAAGGCGTGGGTCGATGGTTCGAATCCATCGTAGCTCAAGAAAAAGAACGAATCTTTTGATTCGTTCTTTTTTTTTACTATAAACAGGATTCCTAAGTAAAAGAAACGTCCTGTTTCTTTTACTTTTCGAGTTTGTGGTTCTCACAAACTCGATTTTTTTCAATAATAGTTTGAGCGGCATCCTTGCCGCATCTTTGTTTCTGCGCCGAGCAAGTGCGAGGATCAGCCGCCATGGAAGGCGAATCCATCGTAGCTCAAGATGTATAACGGGGCGTTGCGGGGTGTCCCCGCAGAAGGGGAAGCGTAAAAACGAAGTTTTGAAGCGGGGGGAAGGCTTTCCCCTCACTTATATCAGCTGACCGTGCCTTCGTATATGAGCTTTTCGCTGCTGTCTATGGTTATGGTTAAGCCGGGTTCAAGGATTTTCATTGCACCGCTTACCTGCGATATCCAGACTATATTCGGATTAACTAAGGCCAAAAAGTCTTTTGTCATTTCGGACGGATTTTCAACGACGAGACCGTTCACCAGTCTAAGTAAGGGGAGAAAGGACATATCCAGGTTGCGGATTACAAGAATATCACCGCCTTTTTTACCTAAAATAATCCGTGCTTCTTCAGAAGTTTCGGCTCGTACTACCCTGCCCGTTACGCGGCTTCTCTTTTTAATGGAACAGTATCCTCCGGCATTTAAGCCTCGTGCTAGTACATTTCCAACAAAAATTATGCGGATTGTATTTACCATGAGCGGACTGATAATTGGAATGCCTGCAACCATAACAAGTTTATCCAGCGTTTTAACTAACTTATTTTCTAAGGCAACTGCAAGCGCATTTTGAATCATTTCTTCAGAATCTGAAGCAACAGGCACAAGTAAGGGAACGACTCCCCAATTAAGAAGCAGCTGTCTAAATATAGTAATGTTGGGAGTAGCTGCAAGAATTGCCTGCTGCGGCCGGTACATACTCAATAAGCGGGCCGTATTACCGCTTATTGTCGGCGAAAGAATTGCATCAGCATCAATGGCGCCGGCGGTGTCGTATGCTGCTTTTGTCATTGTTTCTTCAATTCCATGTGTTTTTCTTTCCAGATGCTGATACTGCTTCATCTTTGCTTTATACTCGTCGGATACTTCAACTGTACGAGCAATTTTATCCATCATCTGTACTGCTTCGATCGGGTGTGCACCATTCGCAGTCTCACCCGATAACATGACGGCATCTGTACCGTCTAGTATTGCATTTGCAACATCTGTTAATTCTGCGCGTGTTGGACGAGGATTCACAATCATGGAGTCTAGCATTTGGGTTGCCGTAATTACCGGTTTTCCTGCAAGATTACAGGCTTGAATAATTTTTTTCTGTGCGAGAGGAATTTGTTCTGTTGGAAGCTGAACGCCAAGATCGCCGCGGGCAACCATTATACCGGCAGATACAGCAATAATTTCGTCTATATTATTTAATCCTTCTTCGTTTTCAATTTTTGAAATTACCTTAAGCTTAGTGTTGAAGGGTTCAATAAAGCGTAAAATCGATACAACATCGGCCGGTGAACTGATAAAACTTGCAGCAATATAATCAATTCCCATAGAAATGCCGAATTCAATATCACATTTATCTTGTTCACTTAATACAGGAATATCAGGATGAACGCCAATAACATTAACATTCTTTCTGCTGCCGATGGTACCTGTATTCATTGCCTTCGTCGTAATCACTGACTTTCCATCAGTTGCAAGAACTAAAAGCTCTACAAGGCCATCTGCAATGAGTATTTTGCAATCCTTTTTTATTTCTTCAGGAAGTTTTTTCCAGCTTAACGATAATTTTCCAGGGATTTTTTCACCGTCTTTTTCATTAAAACCGGCAGCTGTTACAGGACAATCATCATTCGTAACTAAAAAAGTGTCGCCTTCATGAATAGTAATTTTTCCATCATCGGGTACAAGCCCTGTTCGTATTTCAGGACCTTTTGTATCAAGAAGTAAAGCGCAGCGTATTCCTGTAAGCTCAGATGCCCTACGGACATTTTCCATATTTGTTTTATGATACGCATGATCAGAATGCGAAAAATTAAACCGGGCAACATTCATTCCCGCTTTCAAAAGTGCACAAATTGTATCGATAGATTCTGTTGTAGGCCCCATAGAACACACGATTTTAGTCTTTCTTGAAAACACGCTAACTCCTGTACTGTATAACGATCTTTTACTAATTATAGCATAAAATTTATGCGTAATCCAGTTGTCAATTAGACATTAAAACTGATAATGTCAAGTTTGTAGTATAGCTAGTTCAGAGGTGCTTATACCTGACAATAGTCCGACCGGTCGGACTATTAATTATCTTACCAGTAAATCCCACGCACTGATGGTTCTTCGTAAATATTTTGCCATAGCACCGTAAAGCACTTATTCTTCCGGATTCACAAGACCGTAGATATAGGTATTCTGCCAAAGAGGGTCCCCCTCTTTTTGTTTAAAGTAAATATTTTTTTTGAGTTCCCCTTCTCTCTCAAAGCCTGAGCGTTCAAGGAGTTTCCATGATTTTTGATTAGCAGGATCGCATTTTGCCTCAAGGCGGTGAACATTCAAATTAGTAAAACAATAACGGGTAAATGCTTTAAGAGACTCTGCTGCATATCCTCTGCCCTGATACATCGGACTAAAAATAAAACCGATTTCATAGGTTCTGGTATAGTCGGGTTCAATTTGGAAAAAAGAAAAATGACCAATTAATTCATTTGTTTTTTTATCGGTTACGGCAATAAAGTTCTTTTTTTGAGACCTTTCTTTTACTATTGATTTTGCATCATCCATGCTGATAGGAGCTCCGGGTTCAAACTCGTATATTTCTTCCAACGATAGATAGTTATAGAGAGCTTCATAATCATTTTCTTTAAAATAACGGATAAGGGTTCTTTCTGTTTCAATCATCATCGTATATTCCTTACAATATCTTAAAAACTATACACCATTACATATTTTATTTCCATATTTCTTCTCAGCCTAGTTGAAACTCCTAGGTAAGTTACGTAATTATTTATCGTAGGGAATTGACTTAGCTTTCTTTTAAATATTAGTATTGAATTATGAATAAAACACCCAATTGGAAGAAAAACGCAGTCTTTTTCCTCGGCGGCCAGACGCTATCCTTATTCGGCTCATCCTTAGTTCAGTATGCTATGATGTGGCGCTTAACGCTCAATACACAGTCGGGCTTTGTAATGACCGGCTACATAATTGCAGGTTTTGTACCTGCTTTTATTCTTTCTCCTTTTGCGGGTGTTTGGGCAGACAGGTATGACAGGAAAAAAATCATTGCTATTGCAGATGCCTTCATCGCCATAGTAAGTATTATTACAGCAGTATTTCTGTCGTTTAATTCATCTGAAATTATGCTCTTTTTTATAGCTGCAGCTCTCCGCTCCCTGGGGAATGCAGTTCATCAGCCTGCAGTAGGTGCATTTTTACCGCGCATTGTTCCAAAAGAACAGCTCACGCGCGTTAACGGCATTAACGGAACTCTTCAAAGCGCTCTTATGCTTGTTTCACCCATTGCAGCAGGAAGTCTGCTTGCCGTTCTTCCCATGCCTTCTATATTTCTTATTGATGCAGTTACTGCTTTTTTGGCAATATCAGTATTGTTGTTGTTTGTTCGTGAGCAAAAAAAATCGGTTTCTCCTGAATCGAAGATAGATATGCAAGAAGGGCAAATTCCACAAGATCCAGGGACGGACAAAGATACAGTTGTATCTTCAGGAAGCTTTCTGCAGGATTTCAAAGGCGGTTTAGTCTATATAAAAGAACACCGATTTCTCATTTGGTTTTTTATTTACAATGCCATTCTTTTAATTCTAGTTTCTCCTGCGGCATTTTTAACACCCCTTCAAACAGCACGGTCATTTGGAACTGAGGTATGGAGACTTACCGCAATAGAAATTGTATTCTCTGTCGGTATGATGCTCGGCGGCGGACTCATTGCAGTATGGGGCGGTTTTAAGAACAGAATGAAATCCATTGTCTGTGCGACGCTAATTATGTCTTTTTGCACCTGTGCACTTGGTTTATCACCTATTTTAGCAAAATACCTTGCACTTGATAGTTCTATTTACGCCGGCATTGGGAAAGTTCTGCCCTTTATTATCTATCTGTTTTTTATGGGATTTTTTGGACTTGCTATGCCGTTTATGAATACACCTGCAACCGTTCTTCTGCAGGAACACATTGATGATGAGTACCTAGGCCGTGTTTACAGCATCTACGGCATGCTCGCACAATCGCTCATGCCGCTTTCCATGCTTCTCTTCGGGCCCCTTGCTGATACTATCTCAATAGATTTTATTCTTATTGCTACAGGTGGTATTATGTTTATCTGTTCCCTTTTAATTCCGCTGAATAAAACTCTTATGAAGGCAGGGAAACCAATCGCCTCATAGAATGTTTGGATGAAATCTCTGTAGTAATACTTAGACTCCGCTTAAATAGATGGTAAAACCTACGATTAAAGGCATCGTAATAATTGATAAAAGAGTTGAGACAGACACCATCGTAACGCCGAGCTGGGGATCCTTATTAAACTTAACTGCAAACATAACGGTGTTTACACCTGTAGGGGAGGCAGCTGCGATTATCATAGCAGTAAGAAGTACACCTCTAATACCAACTGCATACAGCAGTGCAAGCGACACAAGCGGTACAATAATAAGGCGGAGAGAAAGACTCCATAAAAGCTTTTTGTCCTTCAAAAAAGCAAGACTCGTAATACCAGATAGATAGTACCCCACGACTACCATCGGGAGCGGTGTATTAAGCGCCGCTAGAAGTTTTACTGGTGTAAAAATAATTTGGGGCAGATCAAACGGTGTTAAAAAAAGGAATAGTCCAATAGCAACACTAATAACGCCGGGATTTAAAAACATCTCTTTAATCGAAGAAGCTTTTCCCGAATCATCCATGAGGCGGATGCCATAGGTCCACACAACAAGATTAAAAACCGCAATAAAGGCAGCACCGAAAAACACACCATCAGAACCAAGAAGTGCTGACTGTAATGGAAGCGCCATGTAGCCGCAGTTTGAAAAAACAACTCCAAACTGTAAAACTCTTTTCCTAGCCTGTTCCGGATCTTTTATAAGAAATGTAACAATACAAATAGTCAGCAAGTGAACGAAGGCTGCACAAGCAAAAGCTATAAAAAGAGAAGCAAGCATTGAAGAGTCAAAAGGGCGATTAAAAGATTCAATAATCACACAGGGAGTTACAACATAGAGGATGAAGGTTGCAAGATTTGCAATCGATTCTTTTGTGAAAACCTTTTTTTTGGCTGTAATAAAACCTACAGAAATAAGTATAAAAAGAATAACGACCTGTTGCCCTACTGATAAAAAACTAGTTAACATAGAACCTGCCAATAACTTACGATATTGTACTGTATCAAAAATATTCAAAAATTGATATACTTAAAGATGTATGAATTATTTATCAGTTAGTAGTATATCGCGCATGGGGCGCGACAAACCATTATTTAAAGATGTCAGCTTCGGTTTGAATGAAGGCGACAAGGCCGCACTTATTGGAAAAAACGGATCAGGAAAGAGTACACTCTTACAATGTATAGCAGGGACACTCGAAAGCGAAACGGGAAGCATCGTTATTAATAAGGAAGCAGGCGTTTCATACCTTCCGCAAAATCCTCTATACGATGCTAAAGACACCATTGAACAGCATATTTTTAAAAGCGACAGCCCAAAACTCCATACAATACGCGCCTATGAAAAAACCCTCATAGCAATTACAAAGCATGCCCGTCTTCATGTGGGAAAGCCGATGCCTCTATCACTTCAAAAAGAATGTGAATCACTCATGGATACCATGAACCGCAATGAGCTTTGGAATTATGAAAGCGATATTAAGTCAATTTTGACAACACTGGGCATTTTTGACCTTGAACGGAAAATGGGTACATTATCCGGCGGAATGATAAAAAAAGTCTGCCTCGCTCAAGTTCTTGTTGAAGACACAAAACTCCTTCTTCTCGATGAACCTACGAACCACCTCGACATAAGCACTATCTTTTTTTTGCAGGAATATTTGCGGACGACAAACCGTTCTGTTCTCATGGTAACGCACGACCGCTACTTTCTCGATGCAGTGTGTAATAACATTTACGAACTCGACAGAGAGCGGATAAAGCTTTATATAGGAAATTATTCACAGTATTTAGAAAAAAAAGAAATAGAAGCTGAAATCGAAAAGAATACCGACCGGCGTATTGAATCGGTATTACGAACTGAGCGCGAGTGGCTTTTACGAGGACCAACCGCCAGAACAGGGAAGTCGAGAAGCAGAACAGAAAAAGTTCACGCCATGATCAACCGGGACAAGTTCAAAGAAGACAAGGGCTTCAGTTTTGAAGTTGCAGGCAGAAGGCTTGGCGGAAAGGTATTAGAGCTTCACAGTATTAGTAAGTCCTACCCCAAGGGCGGAGTTAAAGACGGAGAATCATCTCCTGTTTTAGATTCATTTTCCTACACCTTTACCAGGGGTGAAAAAATAGGTGTGTTCGGAGACAACGGAACAGGAAAAACAACATTGCTCAACATTGTAACAGGCCGTCTTGCCCCTGATAAGGGTAGCATCGTGAAAGGCGACAATACCGTTTTTGCCTATTACGAACAGAACCCTGTCTTTGAAAACACAGAATCAACCGTGCTTGAATATATTAAAGAAACAGCAGAACTAATAACGCTCAATAATGGGAAAACCCTTACTGCATCATTAATGCTCGAAGAATTCGGTTTTGAAGGCCGCATCCAGCATTCCTCTGTCAGCACGTTATCGGGCGGGGAACGTAAAAGACTCTTTCTTGTACGCCTCTTAATGACAAACCCCAATTTCCTAATACTCGATGAACCGACAAACGACTTCGATATTTTTACTATGTCCGTTCTAGAGTCCTTTTTACAGAGTTTTTCCGGCTGCCTTCTCGTCGTAAGCCACGACCGCTATTTTATGGACAAGGTCGCAGACACGCTTTTTATTTTAGAAGACGACGGCTCGGTGTCGGGCTTTGTCGGAAAATGTTCCGACTACATACTCCTTAGAAATGAATTAAAGGCTGCAGAGGAAGCTGAGAAAAAAGCAGAAAGAGAAAAAGAAAGATACATAAAAGCAGACCTAACTAAAAACACAGAAGCCTTACAATCCGAAAAGAAAAAGCTCTCCTTCAAAGAACAAAAAGAATTTGAACAGCTTGAAACTGATATAGCCCTCCTTGAGGATAGAATTACAGAGCTTGATGCACTCCTTGCAGGCGGGGAAACAGACCATGTAAAACTTGCGCAGTACGGAAGCGAATACGAAACACTGAATAGTAACCTTGAAAAAAAATATGA
>CAZLNE010000030.1:0-11287 GCA_964560975.1 uncultured Treponema sp.
CCTGAAACGTCGCATTTAATGATGGCAAACCAACGGTCATCGAGTTTTTTGTAGTCAAAATAGTCCCCTGATACACCCTTTGCTCCTTCGTAGTATCCAAAGAACTGTGCATGTTCATCGTCTTCTCTACCAGTAGTGAGCTTTTTACCGGAACTGTCGGTTTCGAGCGGTATGAACATTTTTTGTACTTCTTTACCAACCGTGAGGTCCTTCGATGCCGCCGCTGCCTTTATGAGACCGTGAGCCATATCGTTTACAGTTTCTCCAAGGAGTCCTATCTCGTCACGGCTTCTAATTGTAATATCTTTTCCCTCGAGAGCTTCCTTATCGTCTGTATCGCGGATCATAGCAACGTGAGAGGCAAGACGGCGGATAGGTTTAATAATAATTGATGCTAAGATAAGTGTTGTAATTAAGCCGAATGCAACAGCAATTAATGCAACGATGAGGGTGGTCGTGAGAATATCAGTACGGGCATTGTCGACTGTTTCGATGAGGCTTTTGGTGCTGACTGATAGAATGACTAGCCCGCGAACGAAATTCTTTTCAGATCCTTGTCTATAGAGAACCGGTTTATAGAAAATGTAGTCTGTGTTTTCCCTTGAGAGGTTTCCGCTGTCAAACTGTGGGGATGAACCGCTTCCTTGTGCAGATAATTCATTTAATAGAGAAGTCAATTTTTCATTCAATTCACGAGTAGTTTTTTGTATTTCTGCTAAGCGCTCAATAGATGCTTTATCAGTTAGGGAAGCAAGTCTAATACCTTCAGTTGTAAGCTCTGTTATGGTTCTGGCTATTTCATCAACTCTGTCCACAGCGACGGTATTAAGTTCTTCTAGATTATCCGTAATGACACCCATAAAATCGCGGGTGTACCGGGATGTTCCATAGGTAAGCATTTCGGTATCAATATAATCTAGTACCGACGGATCATTGGTTGCCCAAATGTTGTTAAGACTCGTGTTGCTGCCGTCTGCACTAAGGCCGGTAATGGTTGCATATTGTGCTTCTGACAGGGCATTAGACTGGTTAGGCAAGAAGCTTAATTCCAAAATATTTTCACTTGGCAGATATGCTTTTACAGAAGAAGAGAGACTTTCTAATAAAACGTTAGTCCGCTGCTCAAGACCTTGGGCTAAGGTTTTCTCTTGTGTATTTATCATAAGGAAGCCTAGAGGGAATGAAACCAAGAGGACAATAAAGATGATTAAACTCGCAGTAAAGAACATGAGCTTATATTTTAGGCTTATTCCCCTGTTTTTAAGTTCTGCGGTTTTTTGCTTTTTAACATACGGCATAGCATCTCCTGTTATTAGTGCTCTTACTTCCTGCTTGATTATTACTGCATCTTTTGCGGCTAATGCAATTCCTCTCAGTGAAACTATCATTCCGGCACATACAAAGAATAATACAAGTACGAGAAGAATCTGAGTTATTTGTACCGAGAAACGTGAATGCTCTGTAATCGAAGTCCATTGCGGTTTATAGGTGTATGAATAATCTCCAAGTTTTACGGTTCCAGTTTGTGTTATTTGAATAATTCTTCCTGAAACATAGAGACCTCTTGTTTCGTGATTGAGAATTACCCTATAGCTGCCTTCTTCAAGTTCTTTTAGGGTAATGCCCGATATTCTAAGATCTGAGGTAATTGTAAAGCCGCCATCGTCTCTCGATAGAATTCGTGTGTATGGTTTTTGACCATCTTCATCAATATATATTTCATTAATAAGCCCGTCAGTCCTATACCCGCGTCCTACAATACTGAGACTAATATCGCCGAACTCGTTTTGATCTGAGTTAATAGAGGTTATAGTGGTGTAAGGGATAAATTTATTCAAATGGATCTGAATAAATTCACTCGGTCCTATGTTTCCAACACTGTCTATAGCCGCAACCGATAATGCATAGAGTCCATTATCTCTATTAGTAAACGATATTTGAGTACCGGATGTAAGTAATCGTGCCGGAGGTCTTGACGGCTGGCGAGGAAAATCTATTGCCTCTGTGAGAGGATTAGAGACAGTCTGCCCCATGTATTCAAATACATAGGTGTATCCGCTTATGTCGTCTTCTACGCCCGGTTCCCATTGTACAGAAAAGGTATTTGATGCTGTAAATCCATTTTCATCAAGTGGAGGAAGGAGGATGCGCGGCTTTACAGGCGGAGTGGTATCCTTAACATACATGACAGAAGAAGCATCTGACCAGTTTCCGGCATAATCTAAGGCCCTTGCTTTGAAATACCATAAACCGTCGTTATCTGCAAATTTGGTAATATCAGTTTGCGATGGAAGATTCATAAAGGTGAGGGGAGGATCTTCAGAGATGTTTTGTGTCCAAATATAAGAAAATCCTGCGATTCCGGATGAATCCTGCGGAAGTACGACCTTTACTTGTACTCGTTCTGCGTTCGACTTTTTTCCATCGGCAAATGACACAGGAGAAATACGAGGCGGGCTTACCGAACGGTCAGGGGAAAGTCTGAGAATCGATGAGTTGTTGTTTTGACTCCGCTGCCAAAAGAAATCTATACGGCTTCCCTTACCTGAAACTAAGGGCTGTCCGAACATGGCACTTTGAGTTCCTGTTGATAACGTTTGTTCTTCCCAAAAAATACCATTTTGCCGGGCTAAAAATAAAGTCTCATTACCCCTTCTTGTGTCAAACCATACAATTGAGGGTGTATTAGTATAGGTAAAAAGAATTGGGTTTGAAGCATTTCCGCTCCCTGAACTTATTCGCTCGATTGGACCCAGTATTGTACTCGTGAGTAATTCTGCAAAATATATTTGTGCATTTTCTGATGAGTAGTATGTTCTTTCCCATGCTATATAGATTCTGGAATCTTTTTGAAGAATTGAGGGCCGCTGGTTTAAGTAATTGGTAAAAACCTGGAGTGTTTCTGAATTTGATCTTGTAGTATCCCCTGTTAATAAAGTTGCACTTGACCAGGTTTTTCCGCCATCATTCGAAACGGTAGCATATAATTGGTAGGACAATCGAATTCCTGAGCTGTATGATCCTTGGAAAATAACAAGATCTCCCCAAGGAGTTTGCGAGAGTACCGGAATAAAAGGATTGGCTACTTCTTTCGAAGGTGAAAATACTGAAAATGAAGACCACATAGATCCATCATCTGATGAAGATACCATGAGTGAAAATGAATCTTCTACACCTTGAGATGCAAAAAGCATAAAACGGTCATTTGATGTCCTGTAAATTCTGGGTGCAACAAGGGGTCTTTCTGTTTGATTCAGTTTTATTTCCCTAAGATTTGAAAAAGAGGAATCGGTTAAAAAAATAGAAATGGTATTTGAATCCGAAATTGCAGTAAAGGCTACAACGCCTCTATTATTTACTGCAACAGACGATATTTGTGGAACATCACCTGAATAAGGGAAAGGACCTGCAAAGCGGCTTTTTGTCAGCCATTCTCCCCTTGTTCCCCTTTCTGAAAGAATTTGGCTGGAGAGAAAAATATTTCCATTTACAGCCTCCTGCCATAAGACTACAGATATTTCATCAACACTGCTGGTATTTTTTGCAGAAGTCGGGAAGCAAGCATAACCCTGTGACACCGATATAGGGTTTTCCCAATAAAAATCGGCCGCACACAGGGGTAAAACGAGGAGAAAAAGTAAAATTATGCATACAATGCGATTCTTTGTCACAGAAGGGAATCCACCTTTTTCTTTAAATCTATTATTTTAGATGAGTTTTGGTTTTCTTTTTTTTGTAAGAGCTGAGAAACCAAGGCTGCCGCCTGCAATGTGTTGCCTTTTTGGAGTTCTTGAACCGCTCTTTGATACAGGGCTTCAGAATCCGACGACAATACAACAGAGGCCTTGCCTCCTATTATAGTTTGAATTCTATCTTTTAGCACCATTGCTTCCTCGTTATCAGGATTTTTTTCCAGTGCTGTATTAAGTTTACCAAGTGCAGCATTGAGTGCTATTTCATCTCTGCTTGTAGAATTAACAACTGCGGCCGCTTCTTTGGTTAATGCAGCTGATTCTGCAAGAGCTTTTTTATCCGGTGGTTTTATTTTAATACCAAGTTCTATTTCTGCCTGATAAATATAATCCGCCAGTCCTGAGTATTTGGGATTAATAGCATAAAGATCTAAAAGATCTGCATAGGCTGTTTGTTTTTTATCAGTTGAGCGAAAGTCGTTTTTAGCAGCAGCAAATTTTTGTTCAAAAAGAGCTCCAAAGGCAGCCGGATCTATTACTTGATCTATCCTAAGTGTTAATAAACTTGCTTCCTGATTTAAAGGATATACCAGCTGAAGTTCACGAAGTTTTTGTTTTGCTTCATTTAAAACTTGAACGCCCTGTGTTCTGTTTCCCTTTGCAAGAAGCTCCTTTCCTTGTTCAAATGACTGTTTTGCTAAACTTAAAATTTGGCTCATCTCAGGGTATAAGGGAGCAGAAGCAGATATAACCCGGCCTGTTTTCATGGAAAGTGCTGTACCTACAAGGCTTAACAGGTTTGTAATTTCTGTATCGCTTTCGACATTTGTGGTAAACCATCGTGATTGTGCTTGAATTAAAAGGTTTTCTGCACGTTCAAAGTTACCCTGATAATATGCATTTTTTGCCTCTGTTTTCAATTGTCTTACTTCTCTAACAATAATTTCATTTTCTAAATATGAAATCGAGTCGCCTAAGTCCCTCAGCAGCTTATCGCTTTGTGATCGCAGCTCTTTCGATTCTTGAAATGAAAGCGATTCATTATATTTTAAGCGGGATCTTTGCAGATTATCTCTTGCAGATTGGAAATTATTGCTCTTAAGTGCCTGCAAGGCTTGATTGTAGCGCAGCTCCGCCTCATTTCTTGCTCTTTCTGCAAGCAATATTCGTTCATTAGCAAGAGATATGTGAGCAGTACTTTGTTTTTTGAGTTCACTAAGCCTTGTTATAAGGTCCTGTATTGAAGCATTTCTCCTAACGAGTTCTGTAGTATATAAATCTTGATACACTACAGCTGATTGCGTAATGAGCTTCGATTTTACAGAAAGTGAAGCAATATGGGTGTCTATAGTTGATACAAGAGCATTGTATATGGGAAGACTTTCTTTTGGATAGCTTAGAGCTTCATAGGTTTCGGTGTTTATAACTAAATCGGGGTTTAGTAATGCTTTTGCTTGTGTAAATTTTTCAAAATAAGGATTACTTACATCGACTGCCTTTTTCTCTGTGTAGAGCGCGAAAGCTGACCATGCATCAGCTAGTGTCGAGGTTACGTATGTTTCTGTCTTGTCTGTAAGAATACCAACAGTGTTAAATTCATTAATCCAAGTAGGACTTACACGTCGTGAGCTTGTTAAAGATTCCTGTTCAACAGATTGTAAGGATTTAAGAAGAGTTATAATTGTACGAGTCGACGTAAAAAGTTCTTCTCCATAAGGCTGTGATGTATCATCTGCGGGTGAAAGTAAGGAAACATAGGATGTAAACCTGTTTTGTTCAAGAGTAATCTCCTCAATAGTATCAAGCTGGGTTATAAAATATGTATATAAATCCAGAAGCAGATTAGCATCAGTCAGGAATAACCCATCTTTGTCAGTATCGCTTTCGCCTGTTAAGGTTTCTCGTAATGCATATAACCCGCTTATTTTAAGAGAAGTTTCTAAGAGCTCTTTCGTTTGGGCGAGCGAGGATCGAATGTTAGTACTTTGATTGGGAAGAATTGGAAGCGTACTATTTACTATTGATGAGAGAGCCTGGGAGTATGTTTTTTTTATGAAAACTGAAAATAATGGTTTTAAGGCAGGAAGGAGGTTGTCCCACTGAGCATTATACGCTGCAATAATTCCCGTAGAAGGGGAATCTGTCTTTCCTAAAATAAAACGGTAGGCAAAAGGCAAAAACGATGCTTCTGTTAAATCCTTGTATTCTGAGCTGAGTTTTTTAAATAAGTCTTGAAATAGTAAGCCTGCTTTATTTATTTCAATCTGAGAAAGCGAAAAAGACATAAAAGAGGACTCAAAGAGCCCAAAAGCACTAATCACTGATTCTGGTGTACCGTTTGAAAGTTGTGTAGTTAATGCATTAAAGCTCGAAAGAAGCTTCTCATAATCTGATGTGAATTGGTCTGTAACTTTCTTAATGTTTGCAAGCTCTTGTATTACAGGGGTAACATATTCATCTCTATACTTACGATCAAAAAAATCTTCCTGGTACAAGTCTAGACCAGAATAAAAAGTTTTTACTGCTTCATCATATCTTTTTTCTTCAATTTCCCGGGTTCCCTTTTCCATAAGCGCATCAAACAGAGAGCGAAAATAGGTAAATTGAGCTGCTGCCTTAGTTTGCTTAATAAATTCAACAGAAGCCTGGTTTTGATTTTTTTCCATAGCTTCCAATTCTGCAATCATCTGAAGTTTTTTCTGGTCGTTTGTTGGCTCATTAATAATGACGTTAATAAGTTCATCTGCTTTTGCAGAATAAAGAGCGCGGGATTCAATTATTTTTTGAATACGTTTTTGTGCATTATCAAAATCTTCCGGATAATCAATAATATAATCTTGAAGAAGCATGAGGGCTCTACTATAATCTCTTTGCTCTATATATGAATCTATTTCGGTAAAGCGTGCTTCTTTACGTCCAAATGCACATAGAGGCAAGAGAATAAGAATAAATAATAATACCGATAAAACCCGCTTGCTAATTGTTTTCTCCCCTCTGTTAATCTGTAATACTATAGCTTTTCCTCTTTTTGCAAAATACATAGTGCCGCTTCTAGTATAGCAATAATATGTCAGATTTCTCTACTATTTTCGGCATTTTTGTATCTACATTATAGAGAAATGTGTTGAAATGCAGTATAATAATATAAGAAGATTAGGTAGCAATATGAAGATCTTAATACGTTTAATTACAACAGTATGTTTCCTCCTATTACTTCCTATGAAGTTTTTTCCTCTTGAATATTCTGATGTTTATACTGATGTTTCAGAAACATTTTCTTTTTTTATTGATCCTAATGAAGGGCTTACCAGTTTTCGTACCTTAGTAATACCCTCCGGCGGCAAGGCTGAATCGATGGGAAATGCCTTTACCGGGTTAGCCGATGATGTAATCTATTTGGAATATAATCCTGCTGCAAGTTCGGTGATTAATAAGACTCAAATAGGACTTTTTCATAATGCATGGATTGCAGATACTTCAATTGATACGCTCGCCTTTACTACCAGATTTAATAATCTCGGCATAGGTGTCTCTATTAAATGCCTCTATCTCTCATTTTCAGAATATAACTATTTTGGAGAAAATACATCAGCCGGATATTATAGTGAAACGATTGGAGCTTTCAATGTTTCGTACAATTTTTTTGCCGGATACGATTTTAAAGGATTAGCAGCAGGTATAACGTTTAAAACTGCATACCGGGGAATGCCGGATTACGCTGATAATGAAACAAATCAAATACTTCCGGATAGCGGTCTTCTTCAGTCGGGCCTTGCCTTTATGGGCGATTTTGGGCTTCATACAAGATTCAATGCTTTTAAGTTTTATTCATCACGGGAGGCTAATTTTCGAATAGGTCTTTCGGCGATGAATTTTGGAGCCGGTTTTACGAGTCTTGGCAGTGAAAAAGGCGTCATACTCGATGATCCTCTTCCGTCAAAAATTTCTTTGGGTTTTTCATATAAACCGGTACGGCCGGTAACCATAGTGTTAGATTTTAATCAGCCTGTTAATTTGCAAAATATTGAGCAATCTGGCCGTTTTTCTCTTGGAACAGGAATATCGGTACAGGCAACTGATTTTTTTGCTGTACATGGCGGTTTTTTCCTTGCAGGCGGAAATCCCCGATTTAGTCTTGGGTCCGAATTTTTCTTAAAAAATTATCTTATAAATATCAATTACACCTTAGATTTTACTTCCTCTGTTCATCCGCTTAATAGAATAAGTCTATCTGTGAAGGTCGATTTAGGAGATAAAGGCAGGGAAGAAATACGTGTAAAGGTAGACGAACTCTACACAAAAGGGCTTGAGTATTACTATATGGGAGATTTGAATAAAGCAATTGTCAGCTGGAATGATGCTCTGTCCCTCGATCCGGGGTTTGATCCGGCAAAGAGGGGTATAGATTCTGCTGAACTTTCACTTGCATTGCAAATGAGGATTATTGAAATTCAAAAGATTGAATAAACTATTTTTTCTTTCTAAAAACGCGGTAGTTTATCCATGGGAAGAGCGTGTGTTCCCTTTCCATGTTAGTCAGCCATTCGGTACTAATGCTGTTGGATCCAAGCGATTCAAATACTGTAGCGAAGGCATTAACACTTTGTGAAAACCGTTCTGCAGCATATTCCGGGTACACCCGCTGATGTATCATTGCTGCCCAATCACTTGATTGTGCAAGTAAAATTTCTTTTGCGGCCAGGTTGAGTGCTCTTGCTTTTAGACCGGTGTCGTCAGAAAAGCGTTCTGCTAGATCTATCATGCGTTCAGTTGACTTCCTAATATACTTCATCATCCAGTCATTTGAGCTGTCAAGGAGATCTTCTCCATAACCTGTACCTGAAGCGGCACTGTGAAAAGGCTGTACTTTTTGAAGGGTAAATTGCGATTTAGCTAAATCGGAACAATGCTCAATGAGAAGGTCATCGCGTTCTGCTGCTTGGCGGAAAATAGATTCAATCCAATCAATACCTTCGTACCAAAGCTGCCCGAAAATCGATGCGTCCATGACACATACGAGTGAAACTTCTTCTGCTTCGATCATTTGAGAAGCCTTTGCAAGTTTATCATATTTTTTATCTAAAAAGGTTTTTGCATCGCGCTGGATATGTTCTTTTGCAGCATCATAATTATAAAGGATATTATCTTCAGAACGAGCCCAGTATTTAAATCCTGTAGAAACACGTGATTTTGATTCACCAAGAAAACTTGATATCAATTCCATATCAGAATCAAAGCCTATATCTTTATCCTGATTTCTATATACAGGGTTCCACATAAATCCTAAGGGACCTGTAATATCGGCCGGGGTATCGCTGTCACGGGCAAAAAAGGCGAAGGAATTGGCTGTTCTCACTGGTGTAAAGATGCCGTTTTGGGGCAGAGGAGTGGAGAATAATACACCATGGGTGTCAAGTATTGAGTAGTTCATACCATATGAACGTAGAATATTTTCAATTCCTTGGGCGTAACCCATGTCCGGGAGCCAAAATCCTTCAGGCACAACATCAAAAAAACTTTTATGAGCCTGCAATCCCGTTTCTACTTGAGCACAAATCGCTTCATGCATATCGATGTAGTGCGGCAAAAAACAGCTGGTTGCACAGGTAGCAAAAAGTTCTATACTTCCTCTTTTTGCATAATAGTTAAATTTTGAAAGAATTTCCTGATTAAAGGTTTCAACAAAGTCCCGCTTATCACGTTTGCAGTTTTTTAAGTATAACTTAGCAAGATTGTATTGTTCGCTGCCTTTTGAATATCGTTTTACCTCTGCTTCTCCCAATATAATTAAGCTATCCAGCCATTCAATATAGCTTTGCTGAATAATAGGATCTGAAAGAAGGGAGCACAAGGTAGGACTTATGGTTAAACCAATCTTAAACGGAATACCGTCGCTTTCAAGATTGGCAAACATATTAAGAAGCGGTAAATAGACTTGCGAGATTGAAGAAAATAATATTTCGTTCTTATTTTTATGTTTTCCCTCTAGATGACGGAAGTAACCCTGATGAAGGGTCATGTGAAGCACTAATGATTTTTTTGACATGCAATCCTCTTTCTAAATCTTATAAAAAAGACTGTCGATGATTATTATAATGAGTCCGTAATAATTCAGGTAACCCTGAAAGTTCTAAAATTGGACTAAACTTATTTTCTAATGATGTAGAACTAATTTCCGGATGTCCATGGGGAATAGGCATTTTTTTTGTGAAGGCGAGAGAATTCGGCTCCATGGCACTGTATTCTGCAATTAAATCTATTCTAAAAAAGCTTTCATGAGACGGAAGCAGTATATACTGTTCTCTGTTTTCTTGGGATACAGAAATTTCAAATGAATCGCTTGGAGTATCTTGTCCCTCTTTAAACAAACTTACCCGTAATACCAAACCTAAAAAGCTTTTTGTTTGAGTTATTTCTTGTAAATCTGTTGTTCTAATATCCCAATACACAAAGGCCCAGACAGGATTTCTCATTAATGCACCAATATGAGTTTCATTATATGATTTGGGTAATTCATCGTGATACTTAAAGTTGTGTTTATCGTCAAGTAGGTCGTCTGTAGTGTTTTCATCTGTATCTTCTAACACTTCAAGAAGTTCTGCAATGATAAACCTTCTGTTGAGGTTTGGCGGTATTTCAATACCGTATTCATCTGCAAGCAAGATTAGGTCTGCAGTTGAAAGAGTTTCCAGATATGATCGTGATACTAATAAAGTGTCCATAAGCGTTCTCATGATGAATAGAAAATGCTCTTGTGTCAATACCTAAGAATACCTGCCTAGCTGACTTTTACTAATTTTCCCGAAAAAGTAAAATCTGCCATATGCGGCGGATAGCCGATTTCGATGGTTTTTATGCTGCCGCCGAGCGGAATATCAATTTTTTTTGCATGGAGCATGAGTTTTGAAATACCTAAACTTTTTTTTAATTCTTTATTCAGCTTAAAATTACCGTATTTATCGTCTGCGGCAATAGGACATTGCTGTTTTGCGAGATGAATTCGTATTTGATGCATTCTTCCTGTTTCGAGTTTTAATGCTATTAGAGAAAAAAATATTTTTTGTTGGGAATTAGAATCACTATTCTCTGACATCATTATATCTGCTTGCTCATAGAGCTCTTTAATGCGAAATTGAGTTCTTGCATCTTTTACGGCACCTTTTTGTTCTATGGTTTCAGTTATCCAGCCCTGATTTTCTTTTAACCTGCCTATGCAGAAGGCTTCGTATTCTTTTTTTACTTCTTTCGATGCAATGAGCTTTGTCCATTTTGCTGCAAATAAAGAGGATTTTGCAGTCACTAAGATACCCGAAGTGTCCTTGTCGAGCCGGTGAACCAGGTAAATTGGAAAACCAGCTTGTTTCGGCAATAGAGTGTCTACACTGTGTTTTATGCCGCTTCCACCCTGTACCGCAAGACCTGAAGGTTTATTTATTATGAGTATTTCTTCGTTTTCGTATAATACGCTCAGTTCAATCATCCGACAAGTATATTGGAGATTTAATTATGTGTAAACACAAATTTTTTATCATCGCCATCGCCATTCTCATGTTTTCATCCAGTATTCATGCTGAGGTTTTTTCAAGTGATACCTA
>CAZLNE010000030.1:11387-12684 GCA_964560975.1 uncultured Treponema sp.
TTACCGTCGGGTATTTTCTTTTTTATGATGTATACACCGCAACAGAACTATGAAGTATACAATAAGTGCATATTATCTGCTATTGATAGTATCTGCATTGACCGCGGAAGTTTTTTTGAAAGCGGCCCGGTAACTGCTTTTGCCTATCCGATGGAAGGAAAAAAGACAGTAATGCTTTCTATTGCAAATAATACTATACCTGTAACTGTAGATTCTATTGATGATGAGGCGGGAGAGTTTGTGGTTGAGAGGGAGTTTAATGTATTAACCCTGTATGCGGGGACACAATTACAAGAAAGAGCCAGGCAAAGGTATTATCAGCAGATATATAGGGATGCATACGGCAGATTGAAAAAGGCTGCTTTTGAAATACATGCGGTTCTTGGTTTAAAAGCACAGGAAGTAAATCCTAATTCTCCTGGGTATTATATTGCCAATTCACTCCTGCAATGGACTCAAGGCTTTCCTTATGAGCGCAACTTTTCAAAAAGCGATTTTACACATCCCGTTTCGGCTTTGAAAGGAACGGGTTCAGATTGCGACAGCAGGGCTATGCTTTTGTCAATTCTTTTTAGGCAGATGAATATGCGTTCAGAGTTTTTTCTTTCGACAGAATTAAGTCACAGTGTTGTCGGGGTTGACATTCCAGGAAAAGGTGCAAGACTCGAATATGAGGGAACTATGTATTTGCTGGGAGAAACAACTGCTAAGGTGGATATTGGACTTATTGCACAGGAAATGAGCGATTCATCCAAATGGTTTGTTGTCCCCTTAGCAGAGTAGTAAGTGCTAACGATGTAATTATTGAATAAGCAAATTATATGCATCGAGCGGTGTAGTTACCGCTAGTAATCCGTCTCTAAGCTCTTTGTTCTTTAGTTTTGTACTAAAGAATGAAAGAGTCTGAAGATAGTATGCGTGCTGATTATACGAGGCTGCAATCATAAATAAAAGCTTTACTGGTGTATCATCAATTGTTTGGAAGTCAATAATATCGTGCTTGTTGATGCCTACAGCCATAACAAGGTCTGTAACCGATGAAAGTCTTACATGGGGTATTGCAATGCCGCGGCCGATGGCAGTAGACATTAAGTCTTCGCGTTTCAAAATTTCAACAGTTAATTCTTGTGCATTTTTAACTTGCGGAGCAGTACTTAAATTATTTGCAAGCTCTACAAGTGCATCGTGTTTTGTTGAGTGATTTAAGAAAATAATTCTATCTGGAGAAAGAATGTTCTTTACTTGTATTTGAGTTCCCGACGGGGATGGACGTGAACCCGAAGAAAGTCTGTCATTG
>CAZLNE010000030.1:12694-18869 GCA_964560975.1 uncultured Treponema sp.
ACCCATTTTTCAATCTCTGATTTTTTGAATCTCCAGACTGTCCCTATTTTACCTGAGGGTACTTCACCTTTTTGGGCCCAATCATATACAGTTCGTTCAGACACTCTTAAATATTTTGCTACTTCTTCAATTGTCAGGATGTCGTCTTCCAAAACTTTCTCCTTGGTTTTCTTCTAAAGAAAAAAAACTAGTATTTTCTTGTAATATTTTGCATTGTTTGCGCTTTTATGTCAAGTCTTGCAGAAAAAAATCAAACGTATATGGTTCTGTAATTATGAATTTGCCAATTCATGAAGAGAATCAAAGGGAAAAAGTTTTCCTATTGTGGTTTCGATACGGTTATCCCACGATGAGCCAAAAATTACCGGTACTGTTTCCGGAGCAAATTCAGACATCACTTGGCGGCATGCTCCGCAGGGGCTCACAGGATAGTCCGCTTTCGGGGCGGCAATTGCAATTGCTGAAAATGTTTTATACCCTTTAGCAACAGCGGAAAATATAGCAGTTCTTTCTGCACAATTAGTTAGTCCATAAGATCTATTTTCAACATTGGTTCCTGTTATAACTGTACCATCGGGAAGTAAAATTGCAGCACCCACTGGAAAAGACGAATAAGGCGAGTAGGTGTGAGAAGATGCTTCTAGTGCTGACTCAAATAATGTTTTTAAATTCATTTCTTCCTCTTTTTTGTAAAGTCTTGACAACCAATACACCATATTATACCATGAAATTTATGAAAATAAAAGAAAATGTTCTGCTTTTTAGTATTATAGGTTTAGTCTTTTTTATAGCTTACCTTCTACTGGCCGGTCTTCCACTTGAAGAAGAAATTCAGTTTTTACCAAAATGGACTATTAATATACAAGAAAAGTATGATTCTTTTATTCATGAAAATGATAATCTAGCATCTTCTTCTGTTCCTTCTGATGCTCTTCCTTTTAAGTTGTCTCAGTATCTGGGATATGTAACTCCTTCTGGTGATATTCCTTTCATTTATTCTTTTCCTGAGAAATCATCAATTTCAAAATCAAGGTGGACAGTGTATACTTCTAGTGCATATAACACCCCAGTGTATTCCGCACAAAATGGAGAATCTTTTATCCTTCAAGATAGCGGTTTCCCTCACCTTATTGATGATGCCGTTTTTATTTTCTATCCTGGTGGTAATTCCTTCGGCTGCTATTCTACTGCCGGTGATAAAATGTGGACGGCAGAACATTGGAGCCCTATTACAGCGTTTGATGCAAGCGCTGCCGGAACCGTAACTGGTTATGCAGATGGAAATATACGACATTTTGATACAGAGGGAAACCTTGTATTTTCCATGTACCCGGGCGGGAGTACTTTTGAGGTCATTCTAGGAACTGCAATTTCCGGCGATGGTAATTATATAGCTGCTGTCTGCGGTTTAGATAAGCAGCGCTTCATATTAATTCAGGTGAATGGGAAAAACAGCAAGATTGTATATCATTCTTATCTTGATTCCCAAAAAAATGAGCAAACCTATGTTCATTTTAATAATGCAGGAAATCGCGTTTTTTTTAATTATAATGGCGGTCTAGGTATTGTTAATTGTGAGAAATATTCAATAAAGAAGATTCCTTTTAAGGGAAGTGTATGTACTATTGGTGAATTAGCTGATGGCACCTTGAGTTTTGTCCTGCTGCAGGATGAACAGCAGTGGACGGTGTTGGCCTTAGAATCTTTTTCAAATCGTATGGGTTCCTTTACGTTCACTGCCCGTAATGCATTTATGAGTGTTTCCGGCAATGATCTTTTTATTGGAAAGGATGAAGGTATTTCAAAAATGGAGATTGTAAGTAAATGAGTAAAAAATGTATTGTAATTATGCTAAGTCTAATAGTAACTTTCTCTCTCTTTGGATTTGAATGGCCTCAAGAACTCATGGCGCCGCGCCCTTTTTCTTCGTATTTTGCACAAAAAAGGGGTAATACCTTTTCACCTTCCTTAACGTTCTTTGGTTCTGTTCCTGTTAAATCAAGTGATTCAGGACAAATACTTGTTAAACTCGGTTTTGAAGGTTCCTGCGAATTTTTCCCGTCAACCCTTGGAAATACTATCATTATTGCTCATAAGGATTCTTTGCTTACTGTGTATGGAAGTCTTGAATCGACTAATCTCTCTTCTACCATTTACGAAATTAACGGCGGCTCAGAAATCGGTCTGAGCGGTTCAACCGGCTGGCATGTTGGACCCGGCTGCCTCGAATTTCAGGTAATAGACATAAAAAATAAAACGCTTATAAATCCGCTCGTTCTTATGCCGTCTATAACTGAGCCCTATGATCTTCAGCTGGGAAAAATCTATATGACTGATAAAAAAGGTACTACAAGTGAATTAGCTTCTCGTAAAACTATTGAGTCAGGTACTTATACCTTGTATCGTGATGCAAATACTGGTGTTATGCCGTATAAAACTATGGTTACCGTAAATGGTGCTCTTGTTCAAACCATTACCTATGATTCGCTTAATGTGCAGGAGCAGCATCTCTACATTACATCAAAAAAGGTTCTTCCTTTTGAAGCGGTATATCCGGATAATACAAAGCAGTTTTTATCCGAAATACACATCAATACAGGAAGAACCACTATTTTGATTCAAGTGTTTGATATTTTGGGTAATGTAAAACAAGCCTCATATACACTTGAAGTACTGTAGTTTATTCTCCGTAAAGGTGCTCAAACTCGTGCATTTTTTCCATTGCACGCACTTTACAACCGCCGCAAGCCGTTCCTATCTTGGTACGGGCTTGAAGCTCTTCCCAAGATCTGTCTCCAGCCTTATAGGCTTCTTCAAGGTCGCGGTCAGTAACATTTAAACACGTACAGATTACTTCAACCTCTTCCTGTCCGGCTAGTGTTGGTTTACCATTCTTTGTCAAATAATCATCAATGGCGCTTCTGAGAGCCTTATCTCCAAGAACAGAACAGTGAATCTTGTTTGAAGGAAGACCTCCAAGGCGGGCAACAATGTCCTGGGGTTTAAGTCTGTAGGCTTCATTAATGTTCATGCCCTTAATAGCTTCTGACAATATTGATGTTGAAGCAATAGCACTTGCACAGCCGTACGTCTTCCACCGCACATCGGTGATGACATCATCTTTTATGCGTAATAGAATAAGCATTTGGTCGCCGCATTGAATGTTTCCAACAATACCCCGTCCATCGCATGGCCACGATGCTTCATTATCCATAAGAACATTTTTTGGGTTTTGAAAATGATCTTTAACAATATCTGAATATATCCAATCCTGCATGGTATCCTCCATTAAAAAACTGTAGACATTTTTCTTAGTCGTTCGATTATCTGCGGAAAATTTTGTAAAATATAATCCACATCCGATTCGCTATTGTATTTGCCAAAACTAAACCGAATAGAGCCGTGTGCTAATTCCGGTCCTAGTCCTATTGCTAGAAGTACATGAGATGGTTCAAGACTTCCTGACGCGCAGGCAGAACCTGTTGAAACTGAAACACCTAAGAGGTCGAGGTGAAGAAGAATTGCTTCTCCCTCTGCTCCGGGGAAAGATACATCAAGGGTGTTCGAAAGAACCTTTTCAGGATGCCCGTTTATAAGAATGTTTGGTATCTTTTCTAATAAACCGTCTTTAAGTTTTTCTCTTAACTTCTTTGTGGTTGTTAAATATGAGTCCAAACCTTTTTGAGCCAATACACAAGCCTGTCCAAAGGCGGCAATAGTCGGAGCATTGTAAGTTCCAGCTCTTAAACCCTTTTCTTGATGACCGCCGCGTATTAAGGGTTCTATGGGGCTTCCTTTTTTTACAAAGAGAGCGCCGACCCCCTTTGGTCCGTAAATTTTATGTGAAGAGAAGGTTGCATAATCAACGTTTAAATCTTTAACATCTACCCTTATTTTACCTGCTGCCTGCACGGCATCGGTGTGAAAATAGGCGCCTTTTTCATGAGCCATGGAGCAAAGGGTTTTAATATCTTGTATTGTACCAATTTCATTGTTTGCAGTCATAATCGAAACCAGAAGGGGCTCTTCTTCAAGAGCTTGTTTATAAGCATCGCTATTAACAAGTCCATAACCGTCAACAGGGAGCATTATAAGCTTAAATCCTTCCCTTTCCAGCTGCTTTGCAGATTCGATGACGCACGGATGTTCTATAGTTGAAATAATTATAGTGCGGCGTCCCTTTTTCTTAGCAGCTTCCTTCATGCTTTGAAAAACCGTGTTATTGGATTCTGAACCGCCTGAGGTAAAAATTATTTCTTGAGCTTCACTTCCAATGAGAGAGGCACATTCGTTTCGTGCTTGTTCTATTTTCTTCAGTTCAAGCCTGCCGTCTTCGTGAAGGCTTGAAGCGTTAGCATACAGTTCCAGCTCTGAGATGTAAAATTGTTTTACCTCTTCTGAGAGCGGGGTGGTTGCATTGTAATCCAGATAGATTCTTTTGTTCATGGTATTGCGCGGGATATGATCCCTCCTCCTGCTGTTACGCCGTGTAAATATACTACAACAGATTGTCCTGGGGCAACTGCTCTTTGCGGATTTTCAAATTCCACAATGTAGATTCCGTCTCTATCTTCAGATTTACTAATATTTGCTTTTACAGGCTGACTTGCAAGTCTAATTTTTACCATAGCTGTAAATGGTTTTTGCGGTTCATAACCGCCGGCCCAAACCCAGTCATCCGCTTCAAGTGCAGAAGAAAACAGCCCTTCATCGCTGGAAAGAACAATTTCGTTTCTATCTGCATAAATTGCACTTACATAAAGAGGTATATTGGAGCTGACACCCAATCCTCGTCTTTGACCAATGGTGTAATGTTCTATGCCTCGGTGACGTCCAATGGTTTTTCCGTCTTCGTTAATGATATTTCCCTCAATAGATTTTTTATCAGAGAAAATGATATCCAAGTATTCACTCGGAACAAAATCCTGACTTTCGCTTCGGTTTGCAGCTAGAAGATTGCGTTCTTTTGCCATTGCAAAGACTTCTTTTTTTGTATATGAACTAAGGGGGAAACGTACCTTTTCCCAAACAGATGAAGAAACCCGGCACAAAAAGTAGGATTGGTCCTTTGTTTTATCATCAGCTTGCGTTACCAAAAGAGGCTGTCGTATGTGTTCAGGAACGGCAGCCTCATCATTATAGAGGAGGGCAATATCTGCGTCGGAACGGACTAATTTTGCATAATGCCCTGTGCAAAAATAATCAAACGTAATCCCCAGCTTTTCTATTCCTTTGAGCAAGGCTCCGAATTTTATCTGTCTATTACATTGAATACAAGGGTTCGGTGTTCTTCCTTTTCTATACTCATCTTTGAAATATGAAAGAACAAAGTCTTTATACTCTTGATGTACAGGAATAACATGGTATTCAATATCGTGAGTTTTGCAGAATTCTGTGCATTCTGCTATATCAGTTGCTTCATCCGGACCATAACATGACGAACGAACTCCATTCGGGGAAGCCGGTAGTGGTAATGAGTTATCCCAGTGCGACATGGTAACTCCTATTACATGGCATCCCCGCTCTTTTAAGAGAAGCGCTGTTAATGTAGAATCTACTCCTCCCGACAAACCCACTGCTACAGTAGAATTTTTTTCGGGCATAGAGGTTTCTGTAAATCTCATGTAACAAATATACCGTTTTATTTAAAAATAGTGAAGTATTTATGAGATAAAATACTAGGAAAATACTAGGAAAATATGAAATATTTTGCATAGATTTGTATACTTTTACTATAAAACATGGTAACTTATACAGTATGAAAGTTTCAACACGAGGCAGATACGCATTGCGTCTGTTTATAGACATCGCATTACAAGATAGGGATCAATATACATCCTTAAAAGATATCTCTGAGCGTCAGGAAATTTCAATTAAGTACCTTGAACAAATAATTCCACATTTAACTAAGGCAGGCCTTTTAGTCAGCAGCAGAGGTCCCAATGGCGGGTATAAACTATCCAGGGACCCCGAAATAATTACGGTGTATGAAATATTAGAGGCAGGTGAGGGATCTCTCGTCTCGGTTTCCTGTCTTGGACCGGATGAAAATCCCTGTCCGAGACAGCATAAGTGTCCCTCTTTGGAAATTTGGCAGGGCTTAGATAATGCCATAGAAGCTTATTTACGCTCAGTAAGTCTAGCTGATGTAATAAGAAAAGATAGAATGAATAAT
>CAZLNE010000030.1:18879-21466 GCA_964560975.1 uncultured Treponema sp.
TGCAATCCTGGACTACTCGATATAAGATTTAGCAATAAAGAGAAAACGCTTAGATAAAGTACATATAAGATTCGTCAGGATCTACAGAGCCCACGATGGATGCAAGGGTTTTTCTGTCTATTACTGATGCAATTCTTGTATTGAGCCTGTCGTATACTGTTGTCCGGATGCATTTTGTCAGTTTTGATTCCGGTTTACTTGGATCACTCGGATCAATAATAAGCATATCTCCCTCGAGTGCACGGAGTACTTCGCCAATCACAATATCCTGAGGACTTTTTGCGAGCATGTAGCCGCCGTAGGGACCTTTTACAGACTTAATAAAACCGGTTCTTCGTAAAATAACTGCCACTTGTTCCAAATATCGGGCTGAAATATTTTGGCGCTTAGAAATATCAAAAAGCGGTATATGCGGTTCATCAATATGTTCCGCAAGGTCAATGAGAAGTCTTACACCATAACGGCCGCGGGTAGATATTTTCATATTACGTAATTCTCCTCACCCATTTTTTTGTATGCAGTCACAAGGTCCGCAAGGCTTATAGAATCGACACAATCGGCAATTTCCTCGTACAATTCCTGCCATGTATGACGACTGCGGCATAATGCTTGTGAGGGACAGCTTTTATCGGATAGGCAGGCAACAGGCTCAAGCGATCCTTCTGCACTACGCAGTATTTCACCTATTGATATTAGGCCGGGGGTTCGGGTAAGTTTGTATCCGCCCTGTGCCCCTCTAACTCCTATAATGAGATCTTTCTTTTTGAGTGATATAAATAATTGCTCTAAGTATCCGTCTGATATTCCCGTTTCTCTGGATATTGCACTAGTACTTGCGTATTCTTCCTGCGGCAGCAGGGCCAAGTACAGAAGGGCTTCTAGAGAGTAACGACCTCGTGTTGAAATTCTCATTTTCAATCCTTTAAATTATCATTTCTACTGTAGTAAAAAATATTTCATACTAAATACATATTAATAATAAGTGCATATCAACCCGAAGTCAAGGCCTATTGATTTTGGTAAAGAATCTAAGTTACTATAGCGCTGTTATGTCATTAAATCCAATTTTTCAACGGCTTTCTCTTATTACAGGTGAAAAACCTATTCAAATTCTCCGCGATTCCCGCGCCTTTGTCTTTGGTTTAGGCGGTGTCGGCAGCTGGTGTGCGGAAGGTCTTGTTCGTTCCGGTATTGGAACTATTGTAATTGTCGATTCAGATACCATTTGCATTACAAATGTCAATCGTCAGCTTCAGGCGACCTATAAAAATGTCGGTGAATCAAAGGTTTATGAACTGAAAAAACGACTTGACGACATTAATCCGTCCTGTAAAGTAATACCGATGCACGAAATATATAGTAAAGAAAACAGAGCCCTTTTTGATATTACTCCGGATGATTATGTCATCGATGCGATAGACAGTCTTACCTATAAGCTCGATCTTATTGAGCACGCGATTTCTGTCGGCGCACGGTTTTTTGCATCGATGGGAGCTGCTGCAAAACTCGATCCCACACAATTTAAAGTCGCAGATATTTGGAATACCTCGGGCTGTCCTCTTGCCCGTCTTGTCCGTACTGGCCTCCGTAAACGCGGATTTACGGGGCATTTTCCGGCAGTTTTTAGTTCTGAAAACAGGCCTCCCAAAGAAGGAGCGGAGGTTTCTTGCGGTTCAAAAAAATGTCTCTGCCCTGCAGCCCGTGATCCCGATGCGAAAGAATGGTGCAGTTCGAAAAAAATTATTAATGGGAGTGCTGTGCATGTAACGGCAACCGTCGGCATGATTTTATGCGGACTTGTAGTACAGGACGCAGTTGCACGAAGTGAATTGAGTAACAAAAAGTAAACAGTTTTATAGGAATCCCGATTTAGATTAGAATGAGTTGATACATAGTTTACAAAACAAAGACACAAAATAGTGTGAAAAAATTTATTTTTTCTTAAAATTATTTCATTTTATCTATTGACAATCTTTTTTTATGCTATTATTATAAAACCTATACAATAAGTAGGAATAGAAAACGGTGTTCTTATGCGCACCGTACTATAAGGAGATGTATATGGCAAAAGTTGAAAAAATTACAGATCTTATTGGGAAGACACCCCTCGTAAGAATTAACCGCCTAAATGAAGGCGGTGCAGAAGTGTATGTAAAACTTGAAAGTTTTAATCCTTTTTCCAGCGTAAAAGACCGTATAGGTCTTGCACTCATTGAAGCAGCTGAAAAAGCAGGTAAAATAACTAAGGATACAACCATTATTGAGCCAACTAGCGGAAATACTGGAATTGCACTTGCTGCAGTAGCCGCGGTTAAGGGATATAAAATAATTCTCACAATGCCCGAAACCATGAGTATTGAGCGAAGGAAACTGTTGAAGGCCTATGGAGCCGAGCTCGTACTAACAGAAGGCGCAAAGGGCATGAAAGGAGCTATTGCCAAAGCGGAAGAGCTCGCTGCGCAAACTCCTCATTCTTTTATTCCGCAACAGTTTAATAATCCTGAAAACCCTGAAATACACCGGAAAACAACCGGTCCTGAAATCTGGGAAGATACTGACGGTAAAGTTGACATTTTTATATCTGCAG
>CAZLNE010000031.1:0-21237 GCA_964560975.1 uncultured Treponema sp.
AAGAATTAGCAACTTCTTCTTTGCAGTAAAATTTTCCTTGCGGGTTTTTTGGGTAACCTAAAAAATCGCTCGCAAATTCATGGTTATTCTGACTTGTGTTTCTAACAACCCAGACCAATTCGCAATCCTTGTTTCTGATAATTTCTTCAGCAACAAGACGTCCTGTACGTCCAAACCCAAATAATCCTATTTTCAAATATAAGCCTCCATTAAATTTATGTTTCTTTGTGGAATAAGCAATACAATGTGACTGTAATGGGGGAATTTCATGCTTTCTAATGCGAAGTATATCATAAAAAGCTTAAAAAAGCATTTAAAAGAATAAAAAAATTGATAATAGAAAACGCAGGGACAATTGGTGTCCCTAACCTCCTGGTATACTTATAATAGAAAACAGACAAAGCGAGGTTAAGTATGAGAAAAATGAATGAGGGTGCATTTGTTGGAACAATTATAGGTATGGTTTTTACGTCAATTTTTCCCTGGATTGCAGGATTTTTATCTGCTCTAGGTGAGGTACAAGGTCCCTTTTACGTTCAAATAGCTATTTCTAATGCGGTTATGATACTGCTTTTTTCCCTGCCTCTTTGTCTTGCTCTTTTATATCTTTTGTATGAATCTTTCAAGCGGGCTAATTACGAAAAAATTTTTGTGAAGGATGCGGAAAAGACCGAAAAAACTGCGTAGTGTCTAGTGGTCAAAAGCTCTATTTCAAAGTAATATAGCAGTATGATAAAAGCTGTTATTTTTGATTTTGGAAACGTAATTTCATATGCACATACTGGTGATTGTGCCCTTGAAATGGAGAACATAACTGGTGTTCCTGCACAGGTTTTCAGGTCTGTATACGACGATTTTCGAAAAGATTTTGACCGCGGGCTTATTACTGGTGCTGAACTCTATGCAAAAACCCTAGATTTTAATGGATACAAAGACTTAGCAAGAGACACTATACTTATGAAAAAGCTTGCTCTTATGGACTTACAAAGCTGGGTTGCGGTACGTGCCGATGTTACTGATTGGGCTCTATTTCTTAAGCAGCAGGGATACAAGTTGGGAATTCTTTCAAATATGCCATACGAGTTTTTAGATTTATATGAAAAAGATATTGCATTATTCACTCATGCAGATTATGCAGTGTTTTCATGTCGTGTAAAATTAATTAAGCCCGATAAAGAAATTTATTTTGAGGCTCTTCGAGGCCTCGGTGTACTGCCGCATGAGGCAGTTTTTTTTGATGATATTCAAGAAAATATAGATGCTGCAAATGCACTTGGAATTCATGGAATACTTTGGACTGGGCTTGAAAAGGCTCAAAAAGACTGGCAGCACATAATTGAGAAAAAAAACAAATAAGGGGAATAAGTATGGGAATTACATTTTTTGAGAAAGAAGGCATTTTTAAAATTGATACAATTAACACTTCTTATGTGATCGGTTTGGTTGATGATGAGAATTTTATAGCACACTTATATTACGGGAAAAAAATAGAAGGAGACAACTTTTTCCTTAACTATCTTTCTCGAAGTGCAGAATTCCCTTTTATTCCATCCGACTATAATAGAGAAAGAGCATCCTTTATGGATTGTTTTCCCTTTGAATACGCAGGACATGGAGCAGGCGATTTTCGCGACAGTGCTGTTCAGATTAAAACTGCTAAAGGTCATACTGTTGTTTCTTTCGTTTATAAAAGTCACCATATATATGAGGGAAAGAACCCGCTTCCTTCTTTACCTTCAACCTTCTCTGGTAATGTAAAAGCTCAGACTTTGGAGCTGATTGCCGAAGATTCATCTGCAGGGATTGAAGCAGTGCTTAGATATTCAGTGTTTGATGACAGTGATGCAGTTATTCGAAGTGTTGAAATTAAAAATGTATCCAAAGAAAAAATACAGCTGACAAAGTGTATGTCTGTATGTATGGATATGGATAACGATGACTATGAACTACTATCTCTTCACGGTTCATGGGCTCGTGAGCGCCATATTCAAAGACGAAAAATCGGCTATGGAACTTCATCAGTTTCATCTGTGCGGGGCGTCAGCAGTATGCAGGAACACCCCTTTATTGCTCTTGTTAATTCATATACAACTCAAACACAGGGAAGCGCATTAGGAATAAGTTTTGTCTATTCAGGAAATTTTTACGCCGGAGTATCGGTAAATCAGTTTAATTCGGCGCGTGTATTAATGGGCATTAATCCGTCAGATTTTTGTTGGAATTTAAATAGCGGGGATGTTTTTGCAAGTCCGGAAGCAGTGTTAGTATATTCAGATAAAGGATTAGGAGAGATGTCGAGGACATTCCATGATGTATTTAGAAATCACCTTATCCGGGGAAAATATAAAGACATAAAAAGACCTATTCTCATCAATAATTGGGAAGCAACATATTTTGATTTTAATACTGATAAGCTCTTGTCTATTGCCCGTGAAGCCTTTCATAACGGAATAGAGATGCTCGTAATGGACGACGGATGGTTTGGAAAAAGAAACGCTGACGATGTATCTCTCGGGGATTGGGTTGTCAATGAGGAAAAACTCAAAGGCGGTTTACCCTTCCTTGTTAGTGAGGTAAACAAACTTGGATTAAAGTTCGGCCTTTGGGTAGAACCGGAGATGGTATCACCTGATTCTGATGTCTATAGAGCTCATCCTGATTGGGCGATTGCGGTTCCTTCAAGAAAACCGGCGCTTTCCCGGAATCAGTATGTTCTCGATTTTTCGCGTAAAGAGGTTGTTGATTATATATATGGAAGTATTAAAAAAATCCTTTCATGTGCAAATATTGAATACATAAAGTGGGATATGAATCGTGCTATATCCGACATAGGCAGTGCTGCACTGGATAGTGAAAGCCAGGGAGAATTGTTTCACCGGTATGTTCTCGGTCTGTATGCAGTACAGGAACGTCTTGTCAGCGAATTCCCTAATATTTTACTTGAAAACTGTTCAAGCGGGGGAGCCCGTTTTGATCCCGGTATGCTTTATTACAGCCCTCAAATATGGTGTTCAGATGATACCGATGCTATAGAGCGTCTTACTATACATGAAGGAACAGCGCTGGTATATCCTCTTTCTTCAATGGGAGCTCATGTGAGCGTCTGTCCTAATCATGCACTGGGCCGTGTAACTCCCTTTGAAACACGCGGACATGTTGCGCTTTCCGGTACATTCGGCTATGAGCTGGATATTACAAAACTTACTGCAGAAGAAAAAGTACAGGTTAAGCACCAGACAGAGCTTTATCACCGCCATAATGATCTCATTCGAACGGGAGACTATTTTAGGCTTGCTTCATACAGGGAAAATAATGAGTATGATGCCTGGCAGATACGTTCTAAAGACAAAAAGAAGGCTCTTATTACATATGTTCAGGTTTTAAATAAGCCGAGTCAAAAAAGCAGAATAATTAAACTTCAAGGCTTGGAGAGTACCGCACTGTATAGAATCGAGATGGAAGGCTCTAATAGTGCAGACGATATGAAAATTTACAAAGATAGACTTTTAAGCGGTTCTGTGCTGATGAACGCCGGTCTATTACTTCATAATTGCTGGGGCGATTTTCAAAGTAAGCTTATCTACATAGAAAAAGTTAAGTAATTACATTTCGTAGGTTTGAAGAATTTTTTTTGCAATGGCGTTTCTGCTTTGTCTGAAGTCCATTGCTTGTTTTTCTATATATTTGTGAGCCTGATTTTCTGTCATATTGAGATACTGAATTAATATAAATTTGGCTCTATCAACAAGACGCATTTCTTCGATCTTGTTTTGAAGTTTACTATTTTCACTTTGAAGTTTTTGGACTCGTTTGCGTGATGCTGTTAAGAGTCTTACAGACTGATATAAAAATTCCGGGTTTGTTGGTTTAGATATAGTAAAAACTCCGGAGTCTTCTACCTGTGCGCATACATCATAGAATTTGTCGCTTGCACAAAGTAAAATTATTCCTGTATCAAATTTTTCTGCAACATGGAGAGCTAGATCTGTACCGAATTCATCCGGCAGCGGACTATCTATAATTAGCAGGTCAAATTCATTTTCTAATAGCGTTCTTCTGCACTCGCTCCCGTTTGAGGCTGTACTAACAATTTCAAATTGCTGAAGCTGAAAAAGACTGCTCAACATTGATAGAGTTGTATTAGTATTTGATGCTAAAAGAATACTGTCCATGTTAGGGGCAGTCCTTATGAGAGTAAAACAGCAGTTATTTTTGCCGGAAGCTCATGTTTGACAAAGGTACTTGCAGATGAAAGTTTTTTTGCCATGTCTAAAGTTTGAGGAAGTCTTTCAACAGATGCATCTGGTTTAGTACTTGAAAAATCAATGTTATAAGGCTGTGAAAGAGGCCTTTTTTCTTTAATACCCGATAACCCGGCCTTTAATAGTAGTGAAAGAGCAATATACTGGTTGCACATTGCATCTGGTGAACGTAATTCAAATCGGTAATTATCACCATGGGAAGAAGGGATCCTAATAAGCTGTGATTTATTTTGCTTTGACCAGCTAATATAGCCTGGAGCTTCGAAGGAGCCAAGCCGCTTATATGAATCTTCAATAGGGTTTAAGAAGGTTGTTATGTCTTTTATAGTATGAAGTACTCCTGCTATAAAATACGAGGCTGTCGGACGCAAGGCATCTTCGAGGTCATCTTGTTCCAAAAGGTTTTTACCATCTTTGTAGAGAGTAAAATTAATATGCAGCCCGCTGCCGCTTTTTGTTATTCCATCATCCTTGTCTGAGTAGAGCGGTTTTGGATGGAATGAAGCGTAAAGACCATTTTTAGCAGCAACTGTTTTTACAACCATTTTGAATGTTGATAAATTATCAGCTGCACTAAGGGGTTCACTGGACTTAAAATCTATTTCATGTTGACCAGGTCCGCTTTCGTGGTGTGAGCTTTCTGGTTTAATTCCCATTTCTTCAAGCGTAAGACAAATGTCGCGCCGAACATTTTCACCCTTGTCGAGGGGTGCTGTGTCGCAGTATCCGGCATTATCATGCGGAATTAAGGTCGGGTTCCCTTTTTCATCAAGTTCAAACAAATAAAATTCGCATTCTGTACCAATTTTGCAGGTTATGCCTTCCTTTTGAAGTTCTTGTACGGTTTGTTTTAGGAGATGCCGGCTGTCACCTTCAAAAGGCTTTCCGTTAGGATAAATTATGCTGCAGTAGAATCGTACAACTCTCCCATGTTGGGGTCTCCAGGGAAGAACAGCAAGGGTGGAGGGATCAGGAACTAGAAAAAGGTCCGATTCACAGGTTTTCATAAAACCCTTGACTTCTGAAGCATCAAATGGAATACCGTGAGAAAATGCTCGTGGAAGTTCATCAGGCATAATTGATATATTCTTCAAATTGCCAAAAATATCAACAAATGTCAGCTTTATAAATTTAACATCATTTTCAGTAATAAATTTTAAGACTTCATGTTCGGTGTATCCCATAGTTTCCTCCGGATACTAGGATATATTTTTTCATTTGTGAAGTCAATAAGAGGGAAATACTTGACCATGATTTAAAAAACAATATAAAATAATATTCATTGGTTCGGGAAAACGGGAGCTCATATGTGTGGAATTGTAGGTTATGTAGGAAGCAAACAGGCTACACCTCTTTTGGTGCAGGCATTAAAAAAACTGGAATATAGAGGCTATGATTCAGCCGGAATTGCAATTCTCGATCAAGATGAAATTATCATCCGAAAGGCCAAGGGTGCTTTAAAGATGCTTGAGAACAGGATTGCAAGTGAAGTTATTAAAGGTTCAATGGGTATAGGCCATACTCGATGGGCTACACACGGTGAGCCGTCAGACTGCAATTCTCATCCTCATACAGATGTTTCTGGAAATATAGCCGTTGTACACAATGGAATTATAGAAAATTACGCAAAGCTTAAAGAATGGCTTCAGTCTCATGGTGTTGTGTTCAAAAGTGAAACCGATACAGAAGTTATTGCTCATTTACTTCATTATTATTACAAAGGCGACATTTTTCAGGCCGTGCAGGAAACTCTTCACCGGCTTGAAGGTTCATATGCCCTTGGTGTAATTTGTAAAGATTTTCCAGACAGAGTGATTGCTGTCCGTAAGGACAGTCCTCTCGTTATAGGACTTGGTCAGGCAGAGAATTTTATAGCTTCTGACGTACCTGCACTTCTCGAACATACCCGTGAAGTATATTTTCTGGAAGACCGTGAGATAGCAGTTTTATATCGCGACCATGTAGATCTTTTTACAGAGCTTGGCGAAAAAATTATTCGATCTCCCTTCCATGTGGACTGGGATATTGAATCTGCAGAAAAAGGCGGATACGAGCACTTTATGCTCAAAGAGATTCATGAACAGCCGAAGGCTCTCACCGATACAATCAGAGGCCGTCTTATAGAAAAGGATGGTAAGTTCACTATAAACTTTGATGAAATAAACATTGATTCTCTATGGGCAAATGCTGAGCGGGTTGTAATATCAGCTTGCGGAACAGCCTATCATGCTGGTGTTGTAGGGAAATATGCGTTTGAGCACTTTGCTCGTATTCCTGTTGAGGCCGATGTTGCTTCTGAGTTCCGCTATAGAAATCCTGTATTTAAGAAAAATGATGTTTTTATCGTTATCAGTCAATCAGGAGAAACCGCAGATACTTTAGCAGCGGTTCGGCTTGCACGAAGCCAAGGAGCTAAGATTCTTGCAATAACAAATGCAGTTGGTTCAACACTTTCTCGCGAGGCTGATGCGGTGCTTTATACCTGGGCAGGCCCTGAGATAGCGGTTGCATCCACTAAGGCTTTTACAACACAGCTCATGTGCTTATATCTTTTAGCTCTGAAAATGGCACAATTACGAAAAAGCATGAGTGAACAGGAAATTCAGAGGGTTTTAAAGGAATTAACGCTCATACCGAAAAAAGCAGAAGAAATTGTAAAAGAAAAAGAAGTTATTCAAAAATTTGCATCTAAACAGTTTAATAAAAATAAAGTCTTTTTTATGGGAAGGCTTTTTGATTATGCAGTTAGTTTGGAAAGTGCTCTTAAGTTAAAAGAAATTAGCTATACTCATTCAGAAGCCTTTGCATCAGGTGAATTAAAACATGGTCCTATTGCTCTTGTAGATCAAAATACTCTTGTGGTATGTATTGCAACCCAAAAAGCTTTGTACGACAAAAATGCATCAAATATAAAAGAAGTAGCTACACGCGGAGCAACATCTCTTGTTATTACTCAGGATAGAGCCGAGTATTTTAAAGGGACTGCAGATGAGTCTTTTGTTATTCCGGAGACTGATGATGCGCTTACGCCAATTCTTTCTGTTATTCCAGCCCAGCTTTTTGCCTATTACTGTGCAGTACAAAAGGGAAATGATCCCGATAAGCCAAGAAACTTGGCAAAGAGCGTTACGGTAGAGTAAACTTACTGATAATAACGCGCGGCTATTGCTTCGTTCAGCAGTTCTGCGCGTTTTAATGTTTGAAGAATCAGAGGTACAAAGAGGGGAATAAAAGCTCTGATAGTTTTAAAAAGACCTTTTCTCTTTTTCATTCCCTGTCTTATAGTTTGAGTTTTTACAATATTTGCAGTTTCATCGAGCAGGAGCGGAATAAAACGCAGAACTAGAAGAATGAGCAGGCAAAGATGGCGCACAGGAAAACCAATGAATGAAAGCGGTTTAAGAACAACTGCTATACCGTCAACGATATCGCTTTCTTCGGTGGTGTAAAAATAGACAGAAAAGGTTATAACAGCAGCAAAAAAATGTAAAAAGGTTCGTGCTGCGAGCTCTATCTTTGCGCTTGTTAAAGAAATAAAGGACCATTTCCATAATACCGTATCTGTACTTGAAGTACCAAAAAAGATCATTTGAAAAACGAAAAAGATTCCAAGCCACGGCAAAACTGATGCTATGCGCCTTACCAGTTTCCCGGCAGGGTATAGGGCTAGAGTACAATACACAATGCATAAACCTAAGATAACTGATAATATAGCAATGTTTTGTACAACGATGCTCGTGGTAAATAAGGTAAAGAAGATAAAAAATTTGAGTCCGGGGTGAGCCTTATGCAAAATCGTGTTTTTAAGGGCAAAATCACCTTGAATACCAGTTCTAATTTTTGTGAGAAGTCCCGCTTCTGGAGTACCAGGAGAGGTTAAGATTGCATTAGAGTGCGGCGTAAAGGGGTTACTGTCAAAACTTACTTTTCCATTATCTAGAACGATGGTCCTATCAGCTGCAAGCGTTTCATCTTTTCTATGGGTAGAGAAAATAACGGTTTTCCCGCTATCAGCAAGAGATTGGAGAGAACGAAGCATTTGCAGTCTGCTCTTTGGGTCTAAACCGGCCGTAGGCTCATCAAAGAGCATGATGTCTTCATCGAGGGCAATGATACCGGCAAGTGCAAGCTTTCGTTTTTCACCACCGGAAAGAGAAAATGTTTTTTTCTCTTTATACAGATCGTAGTCAAGCCCTACCGTATTCATAGCGTTTTTTACACTTTCAAAAAGAGCCTTTCCCTGCAGCCCCTTATTTCGGGGTCCAAACGCAACATCATCGACCGCAAATTCTTCAAACAAGGCTCCTTCGCTGTCTTGAAGCGCCAGGCTTGGGGTGCTTGAAGTTGAAACTGAGCCGGATGAGGGAACGAGGAGTCCTGCAATGAGTTCGAACAAGGTGGATTTTCCTGAGCCGGATTCCCCCATGAAAGCGGTGATGCTTCCTTTCTTAATTGACAATGAAAAGTTCTCTAAAAATTTAGCACTATATCCGAATGAAACGGATTCGAGTATAACAGAGGGCTCTTGTGATTCAGCGTTCACTGCTGCACGTTCTTGGATTACCGTGGACCCGAAAATTTCTTTCTTTAAGTCTTCACGCATAAGAAAATCATCTTTACTGAGTGAAAAAACAAGGGAACCTTCTTTCATAATAAAAATTCTTTCGGCGCGGAGAGCTTCATCGAAGTCGTGGGTGACAGTTAAAACTGTTTTACCACCAGTATGCAGCATACTGATATAATCGAGTATTTCTATTCTGCACTCCGGATCGATCATTGAAACAGATTCATCCAGAATTAACAGTTCCGGATGTAAGGCTAAAATTCCTGAAAGGGCCAGTTTTTGTGTTTGTCCGAGTGAGAGCGAAAGTGTATTTGCATTTTCTTTATGCTCGAGCGAGGTTGCCAAAAGTTCTTTTTTAGCCCGCTGTAAAGCTTCTTCTTTACCAAGTCTGAGATTTTCGGGGCCGAACTGGGTATCTTTAATGACCTTACCTGCAATGATTTGGTGCTTTGGGGACTGGAATACAATTCCGCTGGGGACAGAGCTGCTCATAGAGCTAAACATGGCAGAGTCAGCACTTTCATCCGCATACTGGATACTTCCCGTTTGTGTGTCTAGAATACCTGCTATGAGGCGCGCGAGTGTGCTTTTCCCTGAACCGTTTGGACCGAGAATCGCCGTGTATGAGCCTTTTTCCAGTGAAAAAGAAACAGCATCAACTGCCCGTTTATTACTGTGAGGATATTGATAGCTAATATTTGAAACTTGCAGTATGTTCATCGGATATTACATGAATAAACCTGAGTCAGCTCTCCACGCTGACGGATTCCCAGGTCCAACCCACTGGTTTAGGGGAAAGGAGTGCTCGAGGCTTTTACTTATAAATTTTTTTGCAAGACTTACGGCATCTTTTGTACTTAATCCCCGTGCAAGACCCGCGGTAATTGCAGCTGCAGTTGTGCATCCGGCTCCATGAGTCCACACTGTCGTAATGAGGGGAGATACAAGATGAAGCATCGATGATCCGTCGAAAAAAACGTCAACAGCTTCACCGCGCTTTTTACATTCAGCTAGTTTTGCTCCGCCTTTAATATATACAGTTTTAGCTCCAAGACTGTGTATTTTTCTTGCAGCTTCTTCCATCGCTTTAATTGATTCAATATTTGTAATGCCGGATAATTGTCCGGCTTCAAAAAGGTTCGGTGTGACAACCTTAGCAAGCGGAAGTAATTTTTCTTTTATTGCCGCATTTAGCTCAGGGTGAAGCGCTTCGCCGGCACCCTTGCATACCATAACCGGATCAAGAACGTAGTTTTCTATTCCGTAGGAACTTATATATTCTGCAGAAAGTGTTACTGCATAATCGGTACCCAGCATACCAGTTTTTACTGCACTCAAGCCGACACCTTTGAAAATAGTTTTGAGCTGTTCATTAAGAACATTCTTCTCAATTGGAAACACACCATGACTCCAGTTGGAATCGGGATCCATAGTTGCAATTAGAGTAACAGCAGCCATTCCATATAAACCATATTCTTGAAATGTTTTTAAATCTGCTTCAAGACCTGCACCGCCTGAAGCATCTGATCCGGCAATAGTAGCTATTTTTATCATATATCCCCCTTGATGTACTTTTTTATAGCATTTCCTGCTATTTTTTACTATATTATACTAAATGATACGAAAAAAACTATAGGTAAGAATAATTTTAGGAGATATTAAATGAGCAAGGGAAAAAATACATCACTTTATAATAAGCTGATACTGCCTATTGTACTGTGTTTTATAGTTGCGGGAGCTGGTGTTCTTTGGGTAACAGGTCTAGGTTTGAACAAGGGCTTACTTGCGTATTTTGATACGGAACTCCAAACGAAAACGGAGACGCTTATTGCATTTGCGAATGAGCAAAGAAACAAGCTTGCGTCGTATGTTGACTATTTTTCAGCATCAGAAGAGCTTTCCAACGTTTTACTCCAGAATACTCGTTCCTCGCCTACCTTAATTACAAGTATAGCAGAGACCTTTGGTTTTACAAATGTGAGTTTGTTAGATTTTAACGGAATACCTATTGCATCAACAAAGGAGCTAGGCTATTCAGTAAACTCTCTATTGAATTTTCAAGCAGTAAAAAGCGCTTTGGATGGACAGGATTCGGTCACTACAGTATATTTCGATAAACATATTGCACATATGGCTGCAATACCTATAAAAGACGGTAGTATAGTCCTTGGAGCTCTTATCATTACAGATTATCTGACAGATAACACCTTTGTAGATACGTATAAGCAGCTGTTCGGTACAGAAATTACTGTTTTTTACGAAAACCTCCGCCTTGATACAACAATACGCGGCGAAAGCAACAACCGCCTTATTGGAACTCCAATGAATAATGCTGCTATTCTCGATACTGTGTATACTAATAATCTGTTTTATATAGGTAGTAATGTTATAAACGGTTTCCCGTACAAAGTAGCCTACGCACCGTATGAACTTGATGAGGGCGGAAAAGCGATGCTTTTTTTAGGAATGCCTCTGCAGGCGATCAATAAAATTGAAAGAAATTTAATGCTGCTGATTCTCCCGTTTCTAATTCTTGTTTGTGTCCTGCTTTTTGCAGTCTTTCTTCTTCTTGTTAGACTAATAATTATGAATCCTCTTAATCATGCTGCAAAAGCAATTAAAAATCTTTCTATGGATACCGGCGAATCAGATCTTACCTATACGATTACTATTGATAAAGACGATGAAATAGGCCGCATGTGTAAAGATATAAATAAATTTATTCACAAACAGCGTGTGATTATAAGTCAATTGAAAACGGCAGAAGACTCTTTAAAAAATATTGGCGATACTCTAGGAGTAACATCGCATCAGACAGCAGGTGCAATTACTGAAATCAGCGCAAATATTGAAGGAGTAAGAAAACAGACTTCACATCAAGATGCATCAATTACCAAAACAAGTGATCTTGTACAAGATATTATTAGCGGAATCGAACAGCTTGACGGACTTATAGAAACTCAAAGTGCCGGAATCATACAATCTTCTGCATCTATAGAAGAAATGGTAGGAAATATTAAGTCTGTAACTCTATCGATGGATAAAATGAGTACACAGTTTAAGAGTTTAATTGATGTAACATCGTCCGGGAAAAAGCGACAACTTGATGTTGATGAGCGTGTAAAAGAAATGGCACAACAGTCCGAACTTTAAATGGAAGCAAATACGGTAATATCGAGAATAGCATCTCAAACAAACTTACTTGCTATGAACGCCGCAATAGAAGCTGCTCATGCAGGAAGTGCGGGTGCAGGGTTTTCGGTTGTTGCAGATGAAATACGAAAACTTGCAGAAGAATCAAGCGCTCAATCTAGAACAATTAAGAAAGAATTAAAAGATATATCAGACTCAATACTAAAGGTTGTAAACTCTTCACATCTTTCACAAGAAGCGTTTACCGCCATAATGGAAAAAATTTCAGACACTGATAGTCTTGTGCAGGAAATAGGTTCAGCAATGGTGGAGCAAAATGAAGCATCCAGCGAGGTTTTAGAAGCCCTAAAAGATATTAACAATTCGACTTCACAAGTACAAATAACTGCAAAAACAATGAAAGGAGAGACCGCTCAGGTCCGTACAGAAATGAATAATCTCTCCCAAATTAGTACAACGGTAAGCGGAAGTATGGATGAAATGGCGTATGGTGTAAAAGATATAAACGACTCTGCTCAAAATCTTTCTGAGTTAGCCAACCAGACTCATGAAAATATAAATATTGTTACCGATCTTGTAAATAAGTTTATTATCTAGAAAGTTTTTTTTGAAATTATTGTTCACAAAAAAAAGCCCCTGCCGAGACTCTGTTCAGGCAAGGGCTTTTGCATTCTTTTACTTCGTTAAGGCCGTAACCATTTGACCTATGCGTTCAAGGGCAATTTTAAGTTTGCTAATATCAGTTGCATAACAGCAGCGGATAAAACCTTCACCGCCTGCTCCGAAAACCGTACCAGGAACAACTGCCACCTTATAATCGTTTATCAGCTGGGTCGCAAATTCTTCAGAAGTAAGTCCTGTTGAACGGATATCCGGGAAAATATAAAAAGCTCCGTCGGGTTCAGCAACTGGAAGTCCCATATCAGTAAAAGACTTATACATTAAATTCCGCCTCTGCTGATACGATACTCTCATCTTTTCTACTTCATCTTTGCCGCTGCGTAAGCCTTCTGCCGCTGCGTACTGACTCATAATGGGTGCACAAATCGTAGAGTACTGATGAAGTTTATATACCTGCTGCATAAGGTCATCCGGGCAGCATAAATATCCTATACGCCAGCCGGTCATTGCGAAGGCCTTGGAAAATCCATTAAGTACGATGGTGTAGGGCTTCATACCGGGAAAGGAGCCGATCGAAGTATGTTTGTTTTCATCGTACACTAGTTCGGAGTAAACCTCATCAGAAAGTACCCAAATTTCATGTTTTTTTACTAGCTCTGCAATCTTTTTGAGCTCTGAAGCTGGAATCATTCTGCCTGTCGGATTACTTGGCGAACAAAGCATAATAGCCTTTGTTTTTGGAGTAATGACCTTAGCAAGCTCTTCTGCCGTTGGATAGAATCCTGTTTTTGATGTATCAAAGTGAATAAGCTTTGTTTCACAAAGTGCCGCCAGCGGCTGGTATGATACGTAACAAGGCTCACAGATAATAATCTCATCATTTGGATTTAAAATAGCACGGAGAACTGCATCAACCGCTTCTGATACACCGATCGTAACCAAAATTTCTTTTTTGGGGTCGTAGTGCAGATCGTACTTAGTTAAGTAACCTGCAATACCGTCGCGAAGTTCCTGCAATCCCCAGTTCGAGGTATATGAAGTATGACCCCGCTCAAGGTGATAATACGCTTCTTCTCTCATTACCCAAGGGGTTGGAAAATCCGGTTCTCCAACCCCGAGCGATATAATATCATCCCGGCCGATTATCAATTCAAAAAACTTGCGGATACCTGATGGAGGTGTTTCAGTAATTTTTTGAGAAAATTTATCTTTGCGTGTGTTCATTAAGCAGTTACTCCCTCGCGGCGGTCACGTTTTTCATCAATCAGTATTACGTCGTTTTCTTTATAGGTTTTAAGGACAAAGTGAGTCTTTGTGCTCTTTACTCCATTTATAGTTGATAGTTTTCTCGCGACAAAAAAGGCAACTTCCTGTAAAGACTCACCTTCAATAATAACCTGAAGATCGTACCCGCCAGACATAAGGTTGAGAGACTTAACTTCTGGAAACCTGTAAATTCGCTCAGCAATGGCATCAAAGCCGTGTTCTCTTTCTGGTGTAACTTGAATTTCTATAACTGCTCTAACTCTGTCTTTAGATGCAAGAACCTTATCGGGGTTAACGATGGCCGCGTATTTTACAATTATTCCATCATCCTCAAGCTTTTGGATAATCTGCTTAACTTCATCAGTAGATTTCTTAGTCATTGCGGCAATATCTTCAATAGAAATGCGCGCATTATCCTGCAATAAATGTAAAATTTCCTGCATACGATAACTCCTTTGTTATAGGGGACACCCTTTCCTGCACATTATAATCAAAAAATCCAATTATTCAATAGTTGGGGTTGAAAATGAATAAATATACAGATATTCGGGCAATTTCTGCAATATGTTGATAACACATACTTACACAAACTGATATTACCGAGTAAGGATTTTTTTTTAAGGAAGGTTCTGTTGAGACCTTGACATAGTCCGACCGGTCGGACTATAAATAAAATATGAGTAGAAATAGAGATGCAGAGAAATTTGATGAAAAAAAACAGACTATTCAGGAAACTGCGGTTTTAGAGTTTGCCTCTAAAGGTTACGATGGTGTAAGTATGCGTGACCTTTCTCGGGCTCTTCTCATTCCAAAATCATCGTTGTATCATTATTACGGAAGCAAGGAGCAAATTTACAGGGAAATTTGGACAAACCATATCTTAATTCTGTTGGATGAACTGGATACAAAGGCAGTCTATATACCAAATACTCAGGAATATGACAAAGATGTATTTCCTGTTTTAAAAGAAATAGTGTTGATTTACTTTTCATTTGCAGAAAAGAATAAAACCTTTTATTCGCTGCTGCTATCACATACCTATGCCCCTATCGCGGCAGAAGCATCTGGAATTGCATCGAAATATTACGAAAGACAATACATGTTTTTAGAGAAGCTTTTCGTTCACATGTCAGATGCGCACGGAAATATGTATATGAAGCAAAAATATCTTGCTGTGTCTTTTTTAGCGGTTATCAATTCGTGGATTGGGTTGTGGATTCTTAATATGGCAACTTTAAGTGATAAAGATGCTGGTGTGATCGTAAAACAATTTATGCATGGTATTTTTTCTTAAGACTCATAAATAACCGTCATTACTAGGATGGCGGTTTTTATTAACCCTTATAATAGTCCGACCGGTCGGACTATTATAAGGGTTAATAACTATAACACTATTACAAAAGCACTATTATCAGGTACGTATAAAATCGAGGAGTTCAAATGTGGTTTAATAATGCAGTATGGTATGAATTCTACTCATTGGGAGTAACAGGCGCCCCTGACGAAAACACGTGGAATTGGTCGAGCTGGAATGGAGCAGCAGCACCAGTGAACAGAATAGGTAAACTTAAAGGATGGATAGATCATTTACTCCGCCTTGGTGTAACGGCAGTATATTTTTCTCCTGTTTTTCAGTCGGATCGTCACGGCTATGACACACGGGATTATTATACAATTGACAGCCGCCTTGGCTCGAATGAGGACTTTACTTCTCTTTGTGACTTATTACATGAAAAAAATATTAGAGTGGTATTGGATGGCGTGTTTCATCATACGGGCCGGGGCTTTTGGGCTTTTCGTGATGTCCAGCAAAAAGGGAAAGCATCTCCCTATTGCGATTGGTTTTATATTGACTGGAGTAGAAATTCAGATAGAAATGACGGGTTTTGGTATGAGGGCTGGGAAGGATGCAATGATTTGGTAAAGCTTAATCTGTCGAACCCTCAAGTTGTTAACCATTTGTTCATGGCTGTTGAAAAATGGATAAGGCTTTTTAAAATAGATGGTATTCGTCTCGATGTTGCCTACAGCCTTTCTTCAAGTTTTTTACAGCAGTTACGTATTCATTGCAATGCGGTTTATCAGCAGGAGAGCGGAACACAAGAGCCCTTTGTGCTAACCGGCGAGATCATTCATGGCGATTATAATCGTCTTTTAAATGAAGGAGGGCTTACATCCTGCACAAATTATGAATTATATAAGGGTCTGTACTCGAGTTTTAACGACAATAATCTCTTTGAAATTTCTTATTCGCTGAATAGGCAGTTCGGTTCAGGTACTGGAGGCGGACTTTATGCGGGTAAAAAACTCCTTACCTTTACTGATAATCATGATGTGACCCGCCTTGCATCGATTTTGAAGAATAGAGCTTATTTGCATCAGGTATACGCACTGATGTTTGCTTTACCCGGGGTTCCTTGTGTATATTACGGCAGCGAATGGGGTATTGAAGGTACAAAAGAAAACGGTGACGAGGCGTTGCGTCCAGCCATAGAAGAACCTGTGTGGAATGAACTAGCGCAGTGGATGGCACAGCTTATTTATCTGTATAAAACAGAAAAGTGTCTTTTTGATGGAACCTATGAAAATCTTTGCGTTCGAAACGAGCAGCTTGTATTCAAGCGCTCTTTCGAAGATGAGGAAATCATTTTTGCTATTAATCTAAGCCATGCTGATATCAGTCTGTATCCGTCTCGGGAATCGTATGGATCGTTTCCGGGAATCTATGGAAAATATTGGAATTTATATAATGGAAACACATATCACTATGAAGGAATGATTACCCTATGGGCTCATGAAACTATTTTAATAAAAAAACAAAAAGCCTCTTGACAAAGCCGTTCTAGTGTATTATATATATAGTACACTAGAACAGAGAAAAAGGAGGTTACGATGGAATTTGAAGAGAACGTACCGATATATCTGCAGATAGTTATCTTAATCAAGAAGCGTATCATTCAAGGTACATTAAAACCAGGAGACAAAATTCCTTCCGTTCGAGAATTGGCCGAAGAAGTGAAAGTTAATCCAAATACTATTTCAAGGGCCTATCAAGAATTGGAACGTCAAAGAATAACAGAAACCAAGCGGGGTATGGGAACTTTTATATCGGGAGATGAAAACATGATGGGAGTAATTCGTTCAGAATTTTCAGCAGAGATGGTAATGCGTTTTATTAAAGAGATGAGGAATACCGGATTTTCAGATGAGGAAATTCTTACACTTTTGGTTAGCGCCATAAAAGCAGAGGAAGGAAAATAATGAGCGCACTATTAAATATTTCTAATCTTACGAAAAAATACGGTCTTAAGACTGCTTTAAACGATGTTTCATTTTCATTAGAGCAGGGTCGTATTCTGGGGTTAATGGGACCAAACGGCAGCGGAAAAACAACCCTGCTTAAGATTCTCTCTGGAGTTCAGCATCCTGCTTCCGGAGAAATAACAATTGATGGTAAGCAAGTTGGAGTTAATACAAAGGCAATAGTTTCCTTTTTGCCGGATGTTAATCCGCTTTTTTCATGGATGAAGGCAGAGGACGCGATAGATTTTTACGCCGATTTTTTTGCAGACTTTGATAAGGTTAAGTGTTATGAGCTCTTAGATTTTATGAAGCTTAATAAGAATCAAAAGGTTCGGTCCATGTCAAAAGGAATGATCGAGAAATTAAATCTTTCGCTTGTTTTTTCAAGAAAAGCTCGTTTGTTTTTACTCGATGAGCCCTTGGGCGGAGTAGACCCTGTTGCAAGAGAAAGAATTGTATCTACAATTATTAAGACATATACAGAAGATTCTTCAATTATTATCAGTACGCATCTTGTTCATGATGTTGAAACCATTTTTGATGATGTCTGCATGATTAATGAAGGTGAAATTATTCTTCAGGGAAGCGCTGAGGATTTGCGGAGTGAACACGCGATGTCCATAGATCAGCTGTATATTAAAATGTTTGCAGACAAAATATAGGAGGATGGTATGAAAGCAGTAATTCGTCAACAATTTAAAGCAAGATACAAAACCGCTCTTATGCTATGCGGTATAATAAGTCTTGTAAGTCTGAGTGTCATTGTGAGCGGTCAAGGCTCAAGACTCTTCGATGATAATAATTCTATATTAGCAACTTGGCTGAGTATAGCATTTGGCGGAGTGTATTTTGGAGTTCCTGTGTATGCACTTACCTCTGTAATTACTACGATTAAAAACATGGTATTTAAAGATACTAAGTATTTGATGCTTACAGTACCAAAAAAAAGCTGGGTTCTTATAGGCGGAAGGCTCTTAGTAATTTTAGGAGAGTTGATAACCTATGCAATTGTTATGCTCTTTTGGCTTTCAATACTGTTTGCATTTGATAGGGGCGGTATGATATCTTTTGATGAGCACGTCTATGTTTCTGAAGTTGCAGGTTTTTTTGCCCGGCTGGGGGAAATATACTCGGTTGTCTTCATAGAACACCTATTAGATACTATTCAAATAATTCCCATGGCATTAATTGGAGCTGTATTTATCATGATGGTTTTCAGTTTTTCACTAACACTTTTTGCATCAATTTTTAGACATAAACAATTTCCAAAGGTGCTTTCAATTGTTTTGGTTTATGTGTTGTTTGATTTAACCGTAAGATTGCTTACCTCAATTTTCAGAAATTATGATGTAAACTCTGTTGCTTCGGTTTGGCCGTTTGCCGGAGTAATCGGCATACTCGCAGCTGCCTTATTTATTGGAACATCTGCGCTTTTTGAAAAACGTATCGAAGGCTAACTCCTCAAACTTTTTGTACGTTTGACTGTACTGATCGTCAGTACAGTCTTTTTTTTTATATTACTATTTACTATACTGAATATATGGAATATCTATTTACGTGCTGTCCTTCATGCGGAAAAAATACAATTACATTTATGCAAAAAAAACATTGGGTCTGTACAAGGTGCGGATTTGATATGTTTTTTAACGTTGCCTGTTCTGCAGGTGTTATACTCCATTGTGATGCCTCTGTGATTTTTGTAAAACGCGGTAAGGATCCAGCAAAAGGCATGCTTGCACTACCGGGCGGTTTTATTGATGCAGGAGAAACAGCCGAAGAGGCCTGCAAACGGGAATGTTTTGAAGAAACAGGCATAAAGATAGAGCACATCGCCTATGTTGCATCTTTCCCGAACACATATGAATTCAAAAACATCATATACAATACGTGCGACTTTTTCTTCACGGCCAAATGTTCCAAAGAAACCTTTGAACACCTTTCAGCCATAGATGTAGAAGAAGTTGCCTCATTTGAAGCTATTGATTTACTATCAGTACAGCAGATACAAAAATTGCCTATTGCCTTTGAATCTGTTAAAAAAGCTCTTGTAACCTGGTTTTTAGCTCGTGAGACGAAAGATATGAATAATCGTTAACAAGTATTTAGCTGCAATTATTAGATTTTTTACTTCTCTATAGACTTTCATCTGGAAGATGTTATAATTAATAAACGCGTTTAGTAAAATATCCTACTTATTAAAATGTTGTTGAGTTCTAAGAGATTTTTTAATGATAAAAATAACGTATAAAAAGAGTTTTATAGTAAATATAATATTGTTAATCGTATTATATATAATAACTGTAGGCAGTCTCTTAATCAGCTTTCGTAGTATTCAGATTAGTAATAGTGAGCAGCTTGAAAGAGAACTTACAGATTTAAAAAAACTGAACTTATCAGTAACGGTAAAAAACACAATAGCAACTATAGATTATGTAAGAAATTATTATACACGTGAAGCAGAAATTTTATATGCTATGTTTATTGATGAAGCCGATAAAATTTTAAATACAGAGTCAGACAACTTTATTACAAAATTAAAAGATTTGCAAAGTAAGGAAGTATATTCATCAATAATTCAGCTTATAGTAACTGATAATTCTACGCGCGATAAAGTGAATGTAGAGCCGAAAACTTCAGTATCGCAATTTTGGCACGAATATCTTGTAGATGACAATCAAGTAATTATAAGCATATACGAAGATTGGATTTATCAACAGGTTGTAGCTCAAACGAGGGGTATCATTTATCAGCAAACGTTTGATAAAAATGAATATATTTGGGTAAACGAAATAGTAAATTGGTCTGGGGGTGATAAGTATGCTATCCGCCGCATTCATCCAAATCTAAGAGATACTGAAGGGCAATGGCTGTCTACAGAAACAACTGATAGACTAGGCGGTAAACCGTATAAAGAAGAGCTTGAAGGTGTTAAGAAGGACGGATCGCTTTTCTTTTACTATTATTTTAAAGAATTGAATAGCGACACTATTTCCAAAAAATTATCATATGCAGAGTTATATGAACCTTACAACTGGATTGTTGCAATGGGTGTCTATGTTACCGATCTTGAAGAAGTTATGTCTGTTTATAAAGCAGAGTCTACTTCTATATTTCTTTTGGCAATAAGCCGTTTAGGTCCTTTCTTATTATTGTTTTTTATCATTATAGGTATTTTGTATTACATAAATATCAATAACTTTCTTGGCAGGTTTCAAAAAGAAATACAGTATGAAGCTAATCGTGATCCATTAACAGGTATTTTGAATAGACGCCTTGCAGATTTATACTTAAAAGGTATTTTCCGCGACTTTAATAGAAATGGTAAAAGCCCTGCTATAGTTATGCTTGATATTGATGATTTTAAGAAAATAAATGATCAATGGGGTCATGATATTGGGGACAAGGTCCTGCAATCATTAACAAAGACGATTCAATCCTCACTTCGTACAACGGACTATCTTTTCCGTTGGGGCGGTGAAGAATTTTTACTTATGTACCCAAATATTGAAGATGACGAGTTGGAATCGTTAGGAAAACGTTTAAATATACTAATATCATCTATAAAAATCGAATTTACTCATAGGGATGTACCGCAAAGTATAACTATTACTGTCTCAATCGGAATTTCTAAAATACGAATAGTAGATTCTTCTCCGCAGGATTCCATAAAACGCGCTGATATTGCACTGTATATGGCAAAAGACGCCGGTAAAAACTGTACTAGAATCAATTTGTAAAGCCAACTATCGGACTTGCCTTTCAGTCGAAAACATCGTGTTTTCTCCTTACAGGCCGCGCTCAGCTCCTTTCGGCAGCATCCGTGCTGCCTTTTCCTCGTATTCACTCGGCGGAGCTTCACGATCAAGTCCGATGCCTGTTTGTAATTGGAGATTTTTAGCCAACTATCGGACTTGCCTTCCGTGTCGCAGCTTCCTGCTGCTCAGCTACAGGCCGCGCTCGGTGTCTGCCGCGCACGTCCTGTGCGCTAATCCTCGCATTTGCTCGGCGACACCTCACGATCAAGTCCGATGCCTGTTTGTAATTGGAGATTTTTAGCCAACTATCGGA
>CAZLNE010000032.1:0-21028 GCA_964560975.1 uncultured Treponema sp.
GAAAGCGCCTGCAGTGAAATAGGGGCAAATCCATTGCTCGCACGTGTTGGTGCATATTATCATGATCTTGGAAAAATGGAACAGCCTGAGTACTTTGTAGAAAATCAAAGCGGCGATAATAAACATAATGAAATAAATCCGCGTCTGTCAGCTTCGGTTATACGACGGCATGTAAAAAAAGGCTTGGAAAAGGCAAATCAATTACGGCTGCCAAAAGAAGTTATGGATATTATAGCTGAGCATCATGGAAATAGTTTAATCTCATATTTTTACGCAGAAGCCAAAAAACAAGATGATCAGGTTTCTCCCGAGGAATTTTCTTACATTGGAACACCGCCGTCAAGTAAAGAATCTGCAGTCGTTATGCTTGCAGATACAGTCGAGGCGGCATGCCGAACTCTTGAAAAACCTTCTGTGTCACGCTTAGAAAAGTTTATTAGGCAGCTCATTATGACAAAGGTAGAACATCATCAGCTCGATAAGTCCGGTTTGACGTTTAGAGATCTGGATATTATTCAGCAGTCCTTTGTAAAAATTCTTGCCGGATACTATCATTCGAGAATTGAGTATCCTAATCAAAAAGATCCGGACAATTCTGATGTACCACAGTCAGATAAAAAAATTACGAAAGAAGACTAATAAAATACTAAAAAGAGGATTTTTGTATGAATAACTCGCTGATAATTGATATTGAAGAATCCTGTTCTTCTCCTTCATGGCTGCCTAAAGTTGAACCGTTTATTTCGGACGTCCTTGACGACCTCGATATTCATAATTGGGAATTGTCTATACTTTTTTGTACAAACACCTTTATTGCACAATTAAATAAACAGTACCGAGATATTGATGCGCCTACCGATGTTCTTTCATTCGAGCAGGGTGACGAGTACATGGACGAAGATGGAAATACCTTATATATAGCGGGTGATATAATTATTAGTCTTGACATGCTCGCCTTTAATGCTTCAGAATATGGTGTTACTATGGATGAGGAGTTAAAAAGACTGCTTATTCATGGTATACTTCATCTAGACGGATACGATCATGGTGATGAACATATAGAACGGGGAACGAGTGTTGACGGTGAAATGCTCGCTTTACAGGAAAATCTCGTATCGTGTTATAGTGCAGAGAAAATTATTGAGGATGAATAGTAATGAGATTGTTTAATAAATTGTTTTCTGGAAAAAAAAGTGATGACGCTTCCGGCTCTGATGCCGGGTGTCATAGTAGCGGTAATTTAACAGAAGAGATTCTTAACGAAGAAAAAAGAGATATGATTCGGGGTATTGAAGATTTATCTCAAACTTCTGTAAAAGAAGTTATGATTCCCCGTATAGATGTAGATTTTATACCTTTAAACTGCACAGAAGAAGAGCTTTTATCTCTTGTAGCAGAAAGCGGACATTCCCGTTTCCCAGTATATAGCGATTCAATTGATAATGTTGTAGGAGTCTTATACGTAAAAGACTTAATCAAGGTACTTCTTCGACATGATCCTGTAGATTTGGACAAAATTATTCGAAAGGCTTTTTTTGTACCTGAATCAAAAAGAATAGATACCCTTTTAAGAGAATTCAAGAGAAGACACGTGCATATTGCGATTGCAATCGATGAATACGGCGGAATTTCCGGTATTGTATGTATGGAAGATATTATTGAAGAAATCGTCGGCGATATTCAGGATGAGTTCGATAATGAAAGAGAAGATATCTTACCGCTAGGCGACGGCATTTGGCTTTGCGATGCCCGGGTTAACCTCGAAGACCTTAATGAGACTATCAATTCTCATTTTCCCAATGAAGAATTTGATACACTTGGCGGGTATGTTTTTGATCTTTTTGGTAAAATCCCTGTAAAGTATGAAAAGGTATCATCCGGAATGTATGACTTTATTGTACAAGACATGGAAGGTCATAGAATCAACCTTATAAAAATTATTACCAATCAAAAGGAAATAGCAGCTGAATGACAAAAAAACTCTGTGTTTTATGTATTTTGTCTCTTTTATTTTCAAGTTTGGTTATAGGCCAAACTAACACAGCGCTTGATTTTTATAAACAGGGTAAATTTTTACAAACACAGCAAGATTGGACTGGTGCAGTTGAACAGTATCAGGAAGCACTGCGTTTAAATCCTTCATATGCAGATGTATGGGTTGGCCTTTCCGAGTGTGCTTATTCAATGGGTGAATATTCTCTTGCTCTCACGTACATAGAAAGTGCTTCAAAGTTTTTAAAAAATAACAGTGCCTTAATGAATCTTAAAGGTTTTTCTTTTATAGGGCTTTCACGCCTTGATGAAGCGAGAGCTGTATTTTTATCAGTTCTTGCCCTGTACCCGAATGATGTCGATGCACGTTTTGGTCTAGCAGAACTGGACATTTTCAATGGAAGAATTACTGGTGCAGAAAAGTATTATAAAGATGCCCTGGAGCGGCAGTCACAAAATAAAAAGGCACTATTATCGCTCGCTCTGCTTTCTTACGAGTTAGGAAATAGACAATCTGCAAAGGAATTTATTTCCCAGGCTCTTGTATATCATAATGGTGAAAGCGAAGTACAATTTTTTGCCTCATATATAGCAGTACAGGAAGGTAATTTAGCAGAAGCAGAAAACTACTGTAGAACAGCTGTTAAACTTTCTCCCCGCGATGAAAAGTCTCTGGAGTTTTTATCCCTTATTCTTTATTCACGGAAAAAATATACAGATGCAATGGATGTGTGCGAGCAGCGCATATCATTGAATAGAAATTCTGCTCTAGCCTGGTATATTAAGGCCAGAATCTATGAAAAACAAGGATTGCTTGAAGATGCACTTCGTTCATACACGACTGGTCTAGAAATACAGAGCTCAGATGAGATTATGAGAACGTCAATGGAAAATCTCATTAACAACAGAATTTCAATTGAAGATTCGCGAAGAAGTATGTGGGCCTTACCTCATATTAAAAATGCGCAGGAAGCAATGTCTCTATTTTTATCAGACCGTGCTGAGTATGAATATAAAAGAGCCTTAAAGCTGCATCCTTTAGATTATTCTGTCAGGTTGAAGTATGCCGATTTTTTGCTTCAGGAAAAAAAGTATGAATCCTATATTTCTCAGCTTAAATTTATCAAAGCGCAGGGATCAACAAATAAAAATATTAACGATACTATAGAATCTTATGACTCTTTATTACGCAGCTCGCTTCCTGTAAAGTGGAATGCAGATCCTTTTTATTTGGACAAAACCCGCTACTCGATTGGTTTATATTTTACATCACAAAGAGTTCAGCTTTTACATCCTGACTCTTTACTGGTCACTGCCCAGCTTTTACGTGAAACCTTCCAGTCAGAGGGTTTCTTCCGTGCAACTAATGCATCAGAACCGGTTAGCGGGTATGCTGAAGCCTTTCGTTTCTCTCGAACAGCTTCCTTAGATTATTTTGCACTCATAGATTTTGAAGAAACACAAAGGGACTTGCTGCTTTCTCTAACGCTTTATTCTGCAAAAACCGGAAGCGAGGTACAGAGTTTTAAAGTGTATAGAACAGGAAATATGCGATATTCCCTGGCTGTGCAAAAAATTGTTGAGTCTGTTACAAAGTCCTTTCCTCAGCGCGGTACAATTATAGCCCGTTCTGGAAGTACTGTTTTAATTGATCTTGGTAAAAATGACGGTATTCTCACGGACACCGTATTTACCATTGTTGAAAAAGGAAAACTTCTTTTACACGACTCAGCTATTTCTCTAACATATAACCCGTCTTCGATTCTTGGAACGGTAACCATTACCGATGCAGGAGAAGAAATATCACAAGGAATAGTAAAACAACAGGGCTTTTACGATAAAATTAACATTGGTGATGAGCTCGTGTTAGCTGCAGATAAAGAACAACCAGTAGAAACTGCGGCCGTAGAGCCTATAGTGAGAACTCCTGTGCTAATTGAATTATTAAAACTAATCAATTAGCTGGAATCGTATATAACCGAAGAACAGAATCAATCCATTCACGTGTTAAATCAGGAAAAACATCCTCTGTATTTATAAAGAGTCTCAATGCCTCAGGATACCGTGCCTGATAATAGAGAGTTTGAGCAATATAAAAAGTCGCTCGTTTTGTTACCTGAGCTGAACGGTTAATGTTTAAGAATTTACGTAAGTCTTGTTCTGCTTGAATCCAGTCATTTTGTATAAATGATGTGTTTATTATAGTACTCAACAGGTATTGCTCGCCAGAAAGGGGTTTACTGTCTTCGGGAAAAATGTAGATAGATTTTGATGAATAGTAATTGATTGATGATCCCAGTTCTTTTGCAGTATTTTGAGCTTCAGATGTTATTGTCGATTTTAACTCTTCTGAATGAGTAACAATGTTTAAAAATGGAAGCGGTATGAGTTCACGTTCATTTCGTCCTTTTTCCACCGGATTAGGCTGTATAAGGGAAGCAAGCTTAGTTTGAAGCGGCAGGGGGGTGACCGAGCTTACTGTTGCATTAACCGAGGGTATTATTACTTCAAAAATAGTTTTATCCTTGAGTTCAGATACGAGTGCGTAGTAGTATTCTGATTCTGAGTTTGGAATAGTGTCTGTATATTGGGTTGTGTGTGCATTCAGGTATGCTCGAGGAGTCAATGCAGCTAAACTGGAAGTATAAATCTGCGAATTTGACCGGTATAATCGAAGAGATTCTATTTGAGATGGATTTGGCAGTTTCCAGCTGATAACTATTTTTAAGGAATCTTTATCGTCAAGAGCAACTTGTATATTGCTCACGACAGAAGCTGATGAAGGAGTGTTTTGCGCATAAAGGGCGAGAGTTACTATGCATAACATAAGGGTAAAAAGTAGTCTTTTCATATATCTATAATGCGCCAAAATTAACGATTTGACAAGATATGAAGATTACTTTATTCTATAGCTATGTTTGTATCTGTTGTATTAGATCCAGGACAGGTGGATTCAGCCCGTGCCTTGGCATCTATATTAACTCAGTATGGTTTTATAAAAAAGCAACGAGCCTGCTGGGAAAATCCGTCGGTAACCGAAAAAAAATTAGGTCTTCTCAAAAAGGATATAGATAGGGTAACTGATTACTATGATTCAGTGCGCTTTTATCAGTATCCGGTAGAAGGTATGCTGGCCATAACAGAATTGCAAAAGAAAAAATGGAAAAAATGTCTATTACGGCCGAATGAAAAGTAAAGAGGTGTTACTATGATCGAAGATTATAAAGTGCAAATAGAAACTCTAAAAAATGATGTTCTTGAAGTATGGAGGCGTCTTTGACGTTCCTGTCATTGAAGCTAAAATCGCTGCTAAGGAACAGATAACCGGTGAAAACAACTTTTGGGATGACCCGTCAAAGGCAGAAAAGGTCCTGTCTGATATTAAAATGCTTAAGGGCCGCATAGAACCCTGGCGCAAACTTTTAAACTCTGTTGATGATCTTGAAACCTTATATGAACTGGCAGATGAAGATAATGATCAGAGTTTAGAAGAAGAAATTAAAACCCAATATACTGAGCTTTTTGAAATCTACGAGAAATTAAGCATTTTAAATTTACTATCTGATGAGGTTGATAAAAACGGCGCATTTTTAACAATTCATGCCGGAGCAGGAGGAACAGAATCCTGCGACTGGGCTCAAATGCTTTCGCGAATGTATACTCGATGGGCAGAGCGGCATGAATATAAGGTTAGCGTTCTCGATGTTTTAGAAGCCGAAGGCGGTATTAAGTCTGTTACCATGGAAATAAAGGGTGATTATGTGTACGGCTACTTGAAGTCGGAAGCAGGCGTACATAGACTTGTACGTATAAGTCCCTTTGATTCAAATGCAAGACGGCATACTTCATTTTCGTCGGTTTATGTTTTTCCAATCCTTGATGATACTATTGAAGTTGATATTCGAAGTGAAGATTTACGTGTAGATACCTATCGATCAGGCGGTGCCGGCGGTCAGCACGTAAATAAAACAGATTCTGCTGTTAGATTTACTCATATTCCAACGGGTATTGTTGTGGCCTGCCAGTCAGAACGAAGTCAAACTATGAATCGTGCTCTTGCAATGAGCATATTAAAAGCGCGATTGTATGAGTACTACCGCGAAGAAAAAGAAAAAGAAAATGTTAAATTTGCACAGGAAAAGCGCGGTATCTCTTTTGGTAACCAAATGCGTTCCTATGTGTTTCAGCCTTATACAATGGTTAAGGATCATAGAACTAAATTTGAAACTGGAAATATTCAGTCTGTTATGGATGGAAATATTGACGGTTTTATAGAATCTTTTATGGCTGCAAAATGGAAGGGCCTTCCAATGGGAGATGACAGCGAATGAGCCTTAGAGCAGCATTATGTGCTGTACTTATACTGGTATTGTTTTCATCATTAACACTTACAGCTCAGGAATCATCTTGGACGGTAGCTGCAGCTCCTTACATTGTTGACACTGATCAAAATCTTTTAAATGCAGAGATGAAAAAAACGGTACAGGCCTTAACAGAAGATATTCCACTGCTCGTATTGTCGAAGCTCTCGGCTTCTCTAGAGCGCTTACTCCTTCCAGATGAGATTTATAGAAGGGAATTATCCGGCCTTCTGACTGCAATGCAAGGTCTTTTAACAGAATATTCAAGTGTTTTAAAAAAAAGGGACCAGCAGCTTTTTACAGCTCTTTCCGGAAAAGAAATACAGAAAAAAATTGCGGAGCAGGAAAAAATGCTTTCTGCAGTCTCTCAAAAAATTGATGAAAACCTTACAGCGCAAAAGGAATTACAACACAGATACAAAGTTCAAGATAAGCTTAATTCCAGACAGCAGCGTATAGAGAAGGTTGTTCTCTATACATCCAGTACCAATGGTTTATACTCAATAGACAACAAAAAATCTCCGGAAGAATTAGAAGCACAGATAAGCCGTGATAAAATTAGAGGTTTAATTACTGGTTCCATAAAGGTTATTGGAGATTATCTTCAAATTACCACACGATTAAGTGTATTTCCCAAAAAAACAGAGTATGAACCTTATCAAATTATGGTTCATGTTGCAGAAAATGAATTTGCAGCTGCAGAAATTTCATCATATATAATGTCGCTCATTTCAAATTCTCTGCCTTCGATAGTTTCCTTCAAAATTTATCCTGAAGAAGAGACAAATAATGCTTCTATTTTTATATCAGATGTATATTTAAAAGGTTCTTCAAGCAGTACAGAAATTCTTCGAGGCACCTATAGTATTAGAATTGAATGTCCCGGATTTGAGACCGTTAGTTTTGTATATTCTATCAATCAAAATACAACATATGATTTTTCCGTCCAAATGAAGAAACAGGACTTGAATCCTGTAACAATTACCAATCCTCATTCTACACAGGGAACTATGTTCTTAAATGCTGCTTCTTTTGGCTCTTTTCCTGCATCTATAACAGTTAATGGACAACAGTATTTAGGAGAATTTGTTTCGGATGAAGGCTGGTCTAATTATTTTGTGTATAATAGTGATAATGCAAAAGATCAGAGTGCTTTTGCTTTATCGTACGAAAATAGAGATGTTGCGAATTATATAGAAAAAAGCAGAAATAGATTGTATATTTCTTATGCAGCAGTTGTTCTTGCTTTGCCGGTGTATTTTTATTCAAATGCAATGTATAAAAATTTACTTACAGCAGGACAAAGGCAGATTCCCGTTGGCGGTTCACTATCAGATTGGAATACAATTTCTTCAATTTCTCTTGGTTCAGTTATTGTATTAGGGGTCAATATGGGTGTACAGCTTGCACTGTATTTAAGAGATGCAAATGCAATATTGCCAAGAGAACAAAAATATTCAAAGAATAAAGGAAAATAGCATGGCTCAGTTAAAATTTACAGATAAATTAAAAAACTTTTTTTCTTCTCATAAACAAATATCAGCAGAATTCTTTGAGACGCTTGCCGATACGCTTATTGAGGGCGACATTGGTGCCAAAACAGCATTTGAAATTTGTGATGTACTTGAAGATAAATGCCGTAAAGAGAAAATTCAAGATGACATCAATATTCTTTTATGCTTAAAAGAACTTATGCTTCCGTATATAAAAACTGTTAATCTTGAACCGGAGCAAGGTAAGGTTACTGTGTATGTTGTACTTGGAGTAAATGGTGTTGGTAAAACAACATCAGTTGCTAAGCTTGCAAAATATTATTCAAATAAGGGTATTAATACCCTCATGGCTGCTGCCGATACCTTCCGGGCAGCGGCTATTGAACAGCTAATGTTTCATGGGCAAAAAACCGGAGTCAGAGTTGTATCTCATAAGCATGGTTCAGATCCTGCTGCAGTTGTCTTTGATGCTGCAGCTGCTGTTTCAGCAAAGGGAGATGGTTTAGTACTTGCAGATACAGCAGGCAGACTACATAACAAGGAAAACCTGGTCAGAGAACTGCAGAAAATTGACCGTGTTGCACGGGAGAAGGCCAGTGAAGGGTCTTATAAAAAAATTCTTGTGCTCGATGCAACAACCGGACAGAACGCATTAAGACAGGCAGAGGTTTTTAATGAATCAGTTGGTGTTGATGCTGTAGTGCTGACAAAATATGATTCAACTGCGAAGGGCGGTATTGTAATAACTCTTGGAAAAGAATTAGGCATACCCGTCGCGTATTTATGTACAGGCGAGGGATACGATGATATTTCAGTTTTTAATCCTGAGACATACATAAATGAATTTCTAGGATTGTAATAATATGAAATATACACATAGAGGACTGTGTTTTGTTATGTTATTACTTTCGTGTTCTCTGTTTATTTTTGCCTCTGATACGAGCGAAAGTTATTATATCAATTCTCAAAATAGATTTCGTTTATTAGAATACGACGGCGAAATACTTGATGTTACATTTAACAAAGAAGGCGGAATTACCAGGAAAGTCTTAGCTGAAGAAAATAGAACTATAATTAAATCTTTTGATTTTTTAATGAGAGTTATAGAACAGGCTGTATTGTCTCAGTTAAAAGATAATAAACTTGTGAGTAAAACAACTTTCTTGTATGATGAAAAATCTACTTATCCTGTAGAGAGTAATGAAATCGATTATGAGGCAAAAACTAAAAAAAAGTACAGTTATGATAGCAAGGGGTATATCGTTGCAAAAAAAATGTATTCTGGAAATTACTCTGTAACTATACCTCAAGACGTGGAAGAAACACTACTCATATTGGAAAAGTTTTCTTATGATAATGATAATAGGATTATAGAATATATAAAGAAAGCAGATGAAACTGAAATAAAGCAGATAAGTTCTTATGCTAAAGGCTTTTCTCACCCGGACACAAAGTTCTTTGTTAATTCTATCCTGCGTGAAGAAATTCAATATACAGACGAACAATTATATACTAAAACAATATATTTTGATAATAATCAAAGTGTTATTGCGGTATATGAAAATGGCATTAAAAAAGAAGAACTGTATAAAAGCGGTTCTAAAATACTACGGAGAACGCACTATTGAAAAAAAAGTTTTCTTCTATACAGTGGATTTTTTATGTTTCCCGGCGTTTTTCAAAGATAGATCATCGGTCCCGATTTGCTATGACCAGTGTGCTGCCCTCAGTTGGAATAGGATTCGGTGTTATGGCCTTGATTATCATACTATCTGTGATGAATGGATTCCAGCTTGAATCAATAGAAAGCATTTTAGAGATTAGCTCTTATCATATACGGGCAATTCCTGAAACTGACGAATCTCTCGATGTTCTTCTGGAGCAGGTCTCGACAGAAACGATGATTTCAAGTATTAACCCATTTTACGAAGCTCAAGGCCTTCTTGTAGGAAAAAACGGCCGGCAAAGTGCTTCGCTTATTCGGGCAATAGAACATACTCAAATATACACTGATGAAGGTTTTGCAAAACAGCTTCAGGTGTATGCAGGAAGTTTTGATTTATATACTCCCCGTTCTATCATTCTTGGAAGTACCCTCGCAAAAAATCTTGGGGTCAGGGTTGGAGATTCTGTAAACATTCTAGCTCTTTCAGGCGGATCAGATGTTGATTTATTTTCAGAAAACAGGGTTTTTACTGTTACTGCGCTTTTTTCCTGCGGCTACGGCGATATAAATGCAGCCTATGCCTTTATTCCCTTTGAAGACGGAAAAGAATTATTTGGAAAAAACAGTAAACCAACATTTGGCATAAAAATTACTAATAAAGACCATGACGAGCGGCTTATGCAAAAACTGAAGGCTTCTGTTAATTCAGTACAATTTGAATCCTGGCGTAGTTTTAACCGTTCTTTTTTCGGTGCCCTTCGTGTTGAAAAAAATATTCTTATGATGCTTTCTTTACTCATATTTGTTGTCGTTGCGGTTAATATTTTTAACGGCATGAGAAGAATGGTGTATGAACGAAGAGAAGAAATTTGCGTATTAAGCGCTTTAGGATCTTCGCCTGAAAGTATTCAATTCATTTTTATTATGCAGGGTTTACTCATCGGCCTTTCCGGTGCAATTCCAGGGCTATTACTTGGCCTATGTTTAAGTGTTAATGTTAATACAGTATTTACTATAATTGCTAAGATTTCTTATTTTATACAATACTTTATTGCCTCTTTATGTAATCCGGAGTCATTGGCTCATATTATAAGGAATTCAGCATATATGTTTTATGCAGGAATCCCTGCTCGGGTATATGTTAATGAAGTTATTTTTATTACCTTATTCGGACTGCTTTCAGCTGTAAGTGCAGCCTGGCTTGCAAGTACAAAGGTACTATCATTTAAAATAGCGGAGGTCTTACGAGATGAATGATTCTAACGTTCTCACTATTCAAGGTTTAGAAAAAACCTACCGGGACATAAATTCCGGCGAATCTTTAACCATTATTAAAGATCTCGATATGACCGTTCCTGTTAAGACTAAGGTTGTTATTCTAGGTGAAAGCGGCTGCGGTAAGAGTACCTTGTTAAATATTATTGGCGGATTAGATACTGCTACAAGCGGATTCATTCAATGCGGAAAATACAACATTACTACTATGGATGAAGAAGGGTTAACAGAATTCAGATCTCAGTATTTGGGTCTCATTTTTCAATTTCATTATCTTCTAAAAGATTTTAGTGCGTTGGAAAATGTTTTTCTTCCAGCCTATATGGCAGGCATGCCGAAAAAACAGGCAATGGATAGAGCTTTAACGCTTTTAAATGATGTAGGTTTATCTCACCGGCTGCATCATATTCCTTCTCAACTTTCAGGAGGAGAGCGCCAAAGAGCTGCTGTTGCGCGCGCACTTGTTAATGATCCTCATATTATTTTAGCCGATGAACCGACCGGAAATCTTGACCCGTCTAATTCCAGTGTAATAAGTGATCTACTGTTTTCAATGGTTGAAAAATACGGAAAAACCTTGCTGCTTGTAACTCATGATCACGACCTTGCATCCCAAAGCGATGCTGCGTATAAACTTCATGGCGGTAAATTGGAACTTATATGAAAACCTCTGCATCCTTTTTATTTGCATTCCGAATGCTTCTCCCCAAACATAAGACTCCGTCCAATGCTAGAAAAAGCATGGCAGGAGCTATTCTCTGTGTCGCTTTAAGTCTCATACCTCTTGTAGTAGTGCTTGTTGTTGCAGACGGCATGATAGAAGGAATTACAGACAGAATTGTCGGCTTATCAAGCTATCATATTCAAATTGAACATAGAAGTATTTCGAGCTCAGCCCTAGATGAACTTAAGGATCTATCAAAAAAAATGAGATCACTCGAAGGGGTTGTGAGCGCATCGGCAGAAGTTCAGGGAGTAGCATTAGGATCCGGAAAAAAAGGAAGAACCGGTATAACCGTTCGTGCAGTAGAATCTTCAGTTTTTACAGATAATACAGCATTTAAAAAATATTTCACGCTATTAGAAGGTTCTCTGTCTCTAGATGGCGGCAAAAATGCCCTTGTAGGGGAAAAAACTGCAAAAAACCTTGGAATTAAAACAGGCGATTCCTTTTATATTATTAGTTCATCAGTATCATCCTCTGGCATAGTTGTACCAAGACTATCGATATTTAAGGTTTCTGGAATTGTATCGAGCGGATACCAGGAATTAGATTCTCTATGGGTGTTTATTCCGCTTGAATATGCCTTTACTGTTTTTTCAACATCTAATGTACAGATGATTGTTGGTCTTGAAACTACATCTCCCTTTACCGACGAGATTTACGAAGTATATTATGACGTTGAAAAAGAAATTCCACTCACTGATGCAGTGTATCTTTGGAGCGAGTTGAACACTTCTCAGTTTGAAAACTACACATCAACCAAGATGCTTCTTTTACTGGTTATGTTTTTAATAGTTCTTGTTGCATCGGTAAATGTATCGTCAGCGCTTGTGATGCTTGTAATGGAGAGAAGAAAGGAAATTGCCATATTGAAAAGTGTTGGTGCCTCCGGGTCCGGCATAAGTCTTTCTTTTTTGATTATTGGAACGTGCATAGGAGGCATGGGTGTTATAATAGGTATACCTCTTGGTCTTGTCTGTGCAGTTAATGTAAATGAAATTATCATTCTATTTGAAAAAATAGTTAACTTTTTTGTATATTTTGTGTATAGTATAATAGAAAGGGATGGTTTTAAAGCAATGCAGGTTTTAGATCCTGAATTTTATTTAGCAAAAGTACCGGTAACAGTTCCATACACTGAGCTGCTATTAATTGCCTGTGTTACAATGATTCTGTCTCTCGCGGTATCCCTTTTGCCGGCTATACGCGCAGGTAAGGAAAAACCGCTTTCTATACTGCGAAAAGTATAGCTCAGTTGGAGCTTAGTATGAAATGTGATATATGTCATGAAAAAGAAGCCATTGTATTTATCCGTCAAGTTAGCGGATCCTCAGTAAATGAACTGCATCTTTGCACAGGCTGTGCTCAAGAGCGCGGTTTTTCTGCTGATGAAGCAAAGATAGAAATGTCCTTGAGTAATTTGTTATCCGGCTTGGTAGACACTTCATTAGGTCAATCCTCAAAAAATCGTGCCTGCACTGTGTGCGGTCAATTAGTAAAAGATATTATTGATAGTAAGAGAGCAGGCTGTCCTGAGTGTTATGTTCAATTTAAAAAAGAGATTGCCGCTCAGCTCCGGGTTGACGGCATTGAAGGCGAGTATACAGGAACCTTTCCCCGGCAGCTTGCGTATTTTAAGTCTGCTTTAACAGACAGGATGATGCTTCAATCTAAACTTGAAAAAGCAATTAGCGAAGAAGACTACGAAAAAGCAGCCGTGTATCGCGATAGATTAAGGGTTTTAGAAAAAAAAGGTGTACTAAGTGCAGATTCTGATGAAGGATTTGTCTATGAGTAAACCTGATAATCAGAGCGCTCAAGCCGCCCAAGATGCTTGGTATTCTTATCCTGGTAAGGATACTGATGTTGTCCTGTCAACTAGGATACGTTTAGCACGAAATTTAGCAAGTTTCCCTTTCCCTCATGCTTTCCGCTCTGATGATGCTCAGCGTGTTAAATCTCTTGTGTTTGATTCATTTGCTCAGATGGACAATGAACAGAGGTATCAGTCTATTGCAGTAAAGAGTTTAGATCCGCTTGGACAAAAAATTCTTTCTGAAAGAGGCGTTATTAGTCCATTAACAGCGTCATCCCCTATGGCTGGTGTTATTGTTCGCAATGATGGTAAGATAGCCTGTACAGTTAATTCATCAGACCATGTTCGAATTTCAGCCTTCGTGACGGGTCTCAATACTAAAACTGCTTTTTCATTATGCAAAGAAGTTGATGAGAGTCTTCAAAATACACTCCAGTTTTCTGCTTTAAGGGAATTCGGCTACTTAACGGCTTCTTTAGGCGACTGCGGAAGCGGTATGAAGATATCTGTATTAGTTCATCTGCCTTCAATTTCTGCTTCAGGTTTTATAGACCGGGTGTTTAAAGATTTAATGGCAAAATCGTACGTAATTACCGGTTTTTATGGTGCGGGAAACGAAGCTGGTTCTTCATTGGGTTCATATTATCAAATAAGTACGAGCAATTCCTTAGCTGGTGATGAAAATTCACAGATGGATGAGTTTTCGCTTGTAATTAAGCATTTAACAGAGTTTGAGCGAAAGACTCGTAAGGAACTTGCCGATAATAGACCTACAAGTGTTAGGGATCAGGTATATCGGGCTTTAGCCTTAATAAAATACTCCCGTTTTATTGGGAGCAGAGAAGGTGTAGATTTAATATCCCGCATTAAGTGGGGTGTTGATGCCGGTATTCTTGATGGTATAGAAAATACTGAATTGTTTGCACTGCTTTATCGTATTCAAACTGCTCATCTTCAATATGTTATACGGACGAGTGAATTAAAATACGAAAAGGATGTTGTTTTAGAAGAGAATAAAATTGAAAGACTTCGTTCTCTAATAATTCAAGAAGCGGTCGCTAAGGTTCAGCTTACAGCATAGGTTTGGAGGCTTTATAAAATGAAAGGATTATCTTCTCGTGCACAACGCCTTTTAGTAACTCTCGCACAAGATGAAGCCCGTCGTTCCCGTTTAGATTCATTACTGCCTGAGCATGTACTCTTAGCCCTTATTAAAAGTGCCGAGGGGCTTGGGTATGAGGCTCTAAAAGAGCTTAAAGTAAATATTTTAACGCTTCAATTAGCGCTTGAGCAAAGCCTTCCTTCACGCGAGGGTTTTCAGACTTTTGCAGATTTACCGCCATCAAGGCGTTTGCGCACGCTGCTTGATGTTGCCGCAGTGGAATCGCGTTCATTGAAAACTGAATACATAGGAACCGAACATCTGCTCCTTGCCTCTGTCCGCGAAGATCAAAGTATTATTCAGCAATATTTTTTAAAGAATCAAATATCTTACGAAGATTTAAGAAGAGTGGTGTATTCTCTTGTTGTTACAAGAAATACAAAGGCTCCGGAATCATTGCATATTGTTCCTGCAGTGTTTAATGCATCTTCATCACCTAATCCCAGCACTCAGCAGGCAAGGGGTAATCAAAGCTCTCAAAATGCATCACTGCTTAAAGAATTCAGCCGCGATATTACTCAAAAAGCACGAAATGGCGAGATAGATCCTGTTATAGGACGAAATGCCGAAATTCAGCGCGTTATACAGATTTTATCACGAAGAACTAAAAATAATCCTGTTCTTGTAGGCGAACCCGGAGTCGGAAAAACGGCAATTGTTGAAGGTTTGGCTCAAAGAATTGTAAATCAGTCTGTACCGCACAGTCTCATAGATAAAAAACTTTTAACCCTCGACTTAGCCTCGGTTATTGCAGGTACAAAATACCGTGGAGAATTTGAAGAGCGATTAAAAAAAATAATGAAGGAAATTCAGGAACAGAAAAATATCATCCTATTTATTGATGAGCTTCACACCTTAATTGGCGCAGGCGGTGCAGAGGGAGCGATGGATGCCTCCAATATGCTTAAGCCTGCACTTTCACGCGGCGAACTGCAGTGTATTGGTGCTACTACTTTAAAAGAATATAGAAAATATTTTGAAAAGGATGCAGCTCTTGAACGAAGATTTCAAATTGTTCAAGTACAGGAGCCCAAGGATTCAGATACTACAGACATCCTTGAAGGAATAAAAAAACAGTATGAAGACTTTCATGGTGTATCCTATGCTCCCGATGTTATTTCTGCAATTGTCCGCTTTTCTAAACGATACATAACTGAACGCTTTTTGCCGGATAAGGCAATTGATATTCTCGATGAGGCAGGTGCAATGAAAAAGGTGAGCGATGATGTTCGTCCTTCGGAACTGCAGGATCTTGAAGAAAGAATTCAATCGTTAACAATCGAAAAGCAGAACTTTGTACAAAATCAGGATTATGAGAGAGCTGCAGAAGTCCGCGATGAAGTTCGACTCTTGCGCCAAAAGTTTGAAATGATTAGTTCTGCCTGGCAGTCTGCATCTCTTAATCAAAGAAAATTAGTTACTGTACAGGACATCTGCAGTGTTGTGTCAATTATGACAGGAATTCCCATAGAACAGCTCGACACTTCTGAGTCCGACAGGCTTCTTAGTATGGAAGATGAACTTCATAAAACAGTAATTGGTCAGCATTCAGCAATATCAATTATTGCATCTTCTGTACGGCGTGCAAAAGCTGGTGTTTCTTCTCTAAAAAGACCTCTCGGTTCGTTTATTTTTCTAGGGCCTACCGGTGTTGGTAAAACGCTTCTTGCAAAAACTCTTGCTAAGTTTTTATTTGGTACAGAAGAGGCCCTTATCCGTATAGATATGAGCGACTTTATGGAAAAACATAATTCGAGCCGTCTCGTAGGCGCACCTCCCGGTTATGTCGGCTATGAAGAGGGCGGCTTACTTACTGAAAAAGTAAGAAGAAGACCATACTCTGTCATCCTTCTCGACGAAATAGAAAAAGCTCATGCTGATGTTTTTAATCTTCTGCTTCAGATTTTGGAAGAAGGTGAACTCCGCGATAATTTAGGTCATGTCGTAAATTTTAGGAATACTCTGATCATCATGACCAGTAATGCAGGAGCTCGTCAAATTACAAGTGAAAATCGCCTTGGCTTTGGATTATCTGCAAATGGTGTATTAAGTGCTTCTGAAATAAAAACAAGTGCCATGAGCGAATTAAAGAAATTAATGAGTCCGGAACTTATAAACCGCATTGATGATATTGTTGTTTTTGATGTCTTAACTGAAAAAGAAGTCTCTCTCATCTTTGACCTTCAGGTAAAAGAACTTAAAGAACGCATTGCAGAACAATTTCTAGATATTGAAATTACACCTAAATCACGTTCGTATTTTATTAAAAACGGCTATGATCCTTCGTATGGAGCGCGTCCTATGAGGCGTCTTATTCAGCGTGAAATTGAGGACGGCCTTGCTACAAAGATAATAAGCGGAGAATGCAGGCAGGGCGATACCATAGTTGTAGATATGCGGAAAAATTCTGTTATCCTTAAGGTTAAAAAGAGCAGGGCCCTTTTGGCTGATGCTTCTAAAGAGAATGAAATACGCGTAGCAGATTCAAATAGCGAAATACCTATTCAGGGCTAAAGTTTCAACAAAGCCGCACGCAACTTAGTGTTAGTAAAGAGCTCTGATTATAGGATTGATGAAAGATTGCATTTGTTTATAATATACAGTATCAGTGAATGTAGAAAATACAAAATCTATACTGACAGACCTTCGGGTTAAAGGATTAATTATGAAACAAAAAATCTTTTTAGTAAGCCTTATTCTTGTGCTATCTTCTTTCTTACTATTTGCAGGCCCTCGCCGTGATCAATCTCAAAATACCCCAGTTCCTGCAGCAAGGCCGGAATTCGTTAAGGCTGCCGCCTTAAATGGACCAAGCGGAATTGGAATGGTATATCTTTTTGAAGGCGAGCAGACACTCAACGGCGTTCCTCTCCAAACCGAAATTGCTGCTACCCCCGATGTGCTCTTACCAAAACTACTAAAAGGCGAGGTTGATATTGGTATTCTTCCTCCCAATGCCGCTGCAAAGGTTTATACCAAAAATAATGGTGCAATTATTATGGGTGCCATTGTTGGCAATGGAATGCTTCAGCTTATTACAGAAGATACCTCGGTAAACGCAATTACCGATCTTAAAGGTAAAACAGTATATGTAGCTGCACAAGGTTCTACTCCTGACTACATGATTCGCTATCTTGCTGATAAAGCCGGAGTCGAGGTAAATACCTCCTCTCCTAATGCACTTACACTTGATTTTTCTATTCCTGCAGCAGAACTTGCTGCAGCTCTTATATCCGGCAAGATTGCATATGCATTTGTTCCTGAGCCATTTGCAACTGTTGCTCAAATAAATAAGCCGAGTGTTAGAAGAGCCTTTGATGTTCAAAAACTATACGCATTTTATTCTGGAAATACTCAGGCCTATCCTATGACTGTGGTTGTTGTAAGAAAGGCATTTGCCGAAGCCTATCCTGAGTTTGTGTCGCTTTTTCTTGAGCAATATAAAAAATCAATTGACAAGGTAAATGCTGACCCCGCAAACGCAGGTGTTTTGGTTGAAAAATACAGTCTCGGACTTAAGGCTCCTATTGTTGCTAAGGCTGTTCCAAACGCATCCTTTGTCTACACTGATGGAAAAGAATCCCGTGAGCAGGTTGAAGCATTACTGTCAATCTTTTTGAAGTTTGCTCCTGATTCTATAGGCGGTGCACTGCCCGATTCAGGTTTTTACTTTAAGTAATGAGAAAAGTTTTACTCACTGCGGTTATTCCTGTACTATGTATTTGGCTTGTATGGGAAATAGCCGCTATTGTTGTATCTTCACCCCTCATACTTCCTTCTCCGCTTGAAGTTGCCGGGAGTTTTTCGCGCCTAGCTTCAACTTCTTTATTTTGGACTCATATTTTTCATACACTTATACGTACCTTTTTAGCATTTGGTATTTCTTTAGCCGTTTCTCTAGTTCTCGGTTCTCTCTCCGGTTTAAGCAGTTCTGCCGATGCACTTTTAAAATTACCAATGAGTATTATTAAAGCTACTCCGGTCGTTTCTTTTATACTGCTTGCTCTGTTTTGGTTTACATCTTCTCAGGTTCCGATTTTTGTTTCAGTGTTGATGACACTCCCTGTTTTAACTTCGTCTGTTAGTTTAGGTATTAAAAAAACGGATCCTAAATTACTAGAAATGGCTCATGCCTACGGTTTAAGTACACAAAAAATAATTACAAACATTTATTTTCCATCAATTATTCCTTCCTTTGCTTCAGGCTCTCTTGCTGCATTCGGTTTAAGCTGGAAGGTTGTTGTTGCTGCCGAAGTTATAAGCCTGCCGCGCTACGCTTCAGGTTCAGCCCTGCAGACTGCAAAGGTTCACTTGGAAACAGCGGACGTTTTTTCTATAAGCATATGTGTTATTGTTATAAGTTTTTTGTGCGAAATTTTATTTTCACTTATTATTTCATCACTATTAAAAAGGGGGAAGCTGGATGTTTAAATCCTGTCCTCTAGCATGTACCATTACTGTCTCTAATATGTCTCTTTCAAGAGGCGGAAAACAACTCTATGAAGCATTTAATTATACCTTTACAGGCGGAAAAATAACATCAATCCTCGGGCCGTCAGGCTGCGGAAAAACAAGTTTATTACATGTTATATCATCACTTTTAAAACCGAACAGCGGTAGTGTACGGCTTTCCTGCAGTATTGAAGAAGATCATGATGCAAAAGAAATAAAACCATCGTATCTTTTTCAGGAACACCGTCTTCTTCCCTGGTATACAGTAGAGAAAAACATCTCGCTTATACTCGAAGGAAGGCAAACACTCAATGGTTCGTTTGTCTATGACAAAAAAAATTCACAACAGACAGCTCTCGATTTTCTGGAAAAGGTTGGTCTTACAGCTTACGCACAGAGGTATCCTGCTCAGTTATCCGGCGGTGAAAGACAGAGAGTTTCTTTAGCAAGGGCCTTTGCGTATCCTTCTCCCATTCTGCTCATGGATGAGGCCTTTCAGTCGCAGGATATTCATTTAAAACTGCAGCTCATGGACCTGCTTTTTAAGCTGCATGAAGAAAGCCCAAGAACTGTTCTCATGGTGACTCATGATATTCGGGAAGCCTTGAGCCTAAGTTCTCGAGTGCTCGTACTCACCGGGAGTCCTCTTCATATTCGCCTAAATGAGCCTGTTCCATCGGACGGATTACCGTCGGCTACCTATATTCAATTTCCCAAACGGCTTCACGATCTGGAATGTACAATTCTTCAAATTCTCGCATCAATCAATGAGTGTCCGGTTTATCCGGTCTAGCCGCTCATTCTTTGCCGTAAGTTAAGAAAATACTTTTACAATATCATGTAGATTCTCAAGCAGTATGTTTATGTCAGATTCTTGTGTACTATATCCGAATGAAAAACGTACCGCACTTGCAATGAGTTCTTTAGAAACATTCATAGCTTCTAAAACAGGACGAGAAAGCTTTCTAGAAGAGCAAGCTGAACCGGTAGAAATAAAGATTCCCTTTTCACTCAATGAACGAACTAAAACTTCTGCAGGAATTCCTTCAAATGCCGCCTGTATAATCCAGGGAGAAAACCTTTCATCATAGCTGCCCTTGGTAACATACGGGGAAGTCTGCCGGCTGGAAGGAAGTATTGTACATGAAGGAATTGAGCTCAGATCTGTAATAAATCGGCTTGTAATCTTTTTTTGTGCGGTAAATCTATCGCTATCAGGTGTGATTGTATATTTTTCAAGAGCAAGACAAAGAGCTATGGCGCCAAAAAGGTTTTCTGTTCCGCTTCGAATACCGCCCTCCTGTCCGCCGCCTCGTAAAAAGGGTTCCTGCCTTGCTTTCATGTGAAGAAGGCCGATGCCGCGGGGACCGCCTATTTTATGAGCACTGATAGAGGCACTATCAATGAGCGGATTGTTTAAATTAATAGGAATTTTTCCTACAGCCTGTACAGCATCTACGTGAAACTTCGGCTTTTTTTTACCGGGATATTTGGTGTTGAGTGCTTGTGCAATATCATCGATCCTCTGAATTGCGCCGGTTTCGTTGTTCACTGCCATTACACAGACTAAGGCTGTATCGTCTCTCACTTTTGATAGAATAGCTTCAGGAGTAATAATTCCATTTACATCGCTTAAACCAGATATAACATCCCAGCCGCAGTGTTTTAACATGAGAGCCTGCTCTTTAACAGCAGGATGTTCAATGTTGCTGATCAGTATAGAACCCTTTGAAGGTCTAAGTAAAAGTGAAAGTAGTATAAGATGATTGCTTTCTGTTCCGCCTGAAGTAAAATAGAGAGAGTTATGAGCAACACCAAGACAGGCAGCACTTCTTTCCCTGTAATTTGAGAGAACTTCTTTTGCATACATACCGGCGCTATGAACACTAGAAGGATTTGCAAAGGCCTTTATAGAAAGTTCTAATGCAGTGTTTAAAATATCGGAATCGAAGGGAGCTGCGGCAGCCCAGTCAAAATATAAATTATTCATAAAGTCTATAGTATCAGCTTCATTTTGCTTTTTCAATTACCCATTATAGTGAGCCCTTTTGTCAATACAGTTTTTTATAAAAGTTCAGTGGATTTCC